>JAHJOS010000093.1 GCA_018820005.1 Alphaproteobacteria bacterium
GCCGCTCACGAGCCCCAATCGGCGTAGTAGCGTCGGGTCGCCTCTACCAGTATGCGCACTCTGTCACGTTCCGCCAGAAGCCGCGGTTGATCCAGCAAAGCCTGCTGGCGCAGCTCACGTCGGGCTGCCTGGAAATCGACGCGGACCAACCGGCCATCTTCGATGACACTTTGACCTGCCACGCGCATGGCAAGCACGTGTTGTCCGGTGGCGCGCGTCAGGATCACCGTGGCGGGATCGAGATCATCGAACATGGCATCGGCCATCAGCGCTGCCCCGTCCAGCTCGACCGTGTCGTCTTCGCCTGACAGCCCCAACACCTGTCGAGCCGCCGAAAAGACCTGGTCGAGGGTTTGCTGTGCGCTCGTCTCGGGCTGGAGCCCATCGCCATCGTGCAGCAGATGGAACAGGCGCAATTCGCGCCACCAGTCCTGATCATCGTCCAACCCCGTTCCATCAAGACCGACAGCAACGGCCAGCCCTGCGCGCCGGGCCGCCGCCACTGGCGCAATGCCTGAACGCAGCCGCAGGTTGGCGGACGGATTGGACACCAGTTGCACGCCCCGTTCGATCATCAGGCCATATTCGGCCGGCCGCAATTGCACGCCGTGCGCGACGCTGAGGCGGGGCGAAAGAAAGCCGATCTCATCGAGAAAGCTCAACACGCCCTGGGGGAAGCGCCGATCGAGCCAGCGCCGCTGTCGAGGACTCTCGAGCAGATGCATGTGAATACGCAGGCCCGTCTCTGCGGACAGCTTGGCGATCGCAGCGAGCAACTGGTCCGAGCACCATTGCGGCCCAATTGGTCCCAATTGCACATTGACCATGTCGCTTGAGCAGGTCTCGACAATGGCTTGTACCGAGGCAATCTGCTCTTGGATCGGCCGATAGCGCGGGGCCATTGCGCCGACCTGCTCCCAGTCGCCAGGCGCCATATGGGCGCGCAGCCGCTGTGGGCCACCGTCATAGGCCCAGGCGTCGAAGTCCAGCAAAGGGCAGCTCAGCCCCAACCTTATGCCGACGTCGCCCGCCGCCCGGCAGACCGCCTGTGCCTCGTCCACCAGGCGGTCGGCATTGAGCGAATTGTGACAATGCATTGTCGCGCCCACGCCCTGGCGCGCAAGTCTGGCAAAGCCGACCAGCGCCTCGAGATAGGGATCGGTGCGCGGGCGCAGCCGCATATGGGGGATCCAGGGCTCCAGCGCATCGTCCGGCGCGCCGAAATCGAGCGTCCGGATGCCATAGCCATGGTCATGCGCATTGATGGGCGCCGGAACGATCCAGCGCCCATTGTCGCCCCGCTCAATGCGCACGGGCATTACAACGCCGCGCGCGGATCGATGCGGGCCAGGCGCTGCAGCAGGTATTCGACCTCGGACTTGGCCGCGGCTGTCAAGCTGCTGCCGGGCTTGCGCTGGGCATCGCTGGCAATCGCACCGCGCTTCTGCAGCACGTATTTGCGCACGGCCAGGCCGACGCCCTGCTGCTGCTCGTAGCGCATCAGTGGCAGGTGGGCGTCGAACAGGTCATGGGCCGCTTCGCGCTCGCCGCGCTGCTGCATGCTCACCACGTCGATCAGCATGTCGGGAAAGGCGTAGCCGGTCATCGCGCCGTCAGCGCCGCGCTCCATCTCGAAATCGAGGAACAGCCCGCCATTGCCGCAGAGGATGGAGATGTCGCGCATCTCGCCGGCCTTCTGGAAGCCGCGCAGCTTGCTGATCTTTTCCAGCCCCGGCCAGTCCTCATGCTTGAGCATGACGCAGGAGGCATGATTGTTGACGATGGTGCGAATGACATTGGGCGTCATCACCACGGTCAAGGTCAACGGATAGTCCTGGATGACGAAGGGGATGTCGTCGCCGATCGCCTCGATCGCCTGGGCATAATAGCTGACGATCTGCTCGTCGGTGCGCAGGGCCGGCGGCGGCGCAATCATCACGCCGGCGGCGCCGATATCCATGACATTGCGGGCCAGCGAGCGCATCGCGGCAAAGCCGGGCGCCGACACGCCGACGATGACCGGCACGCCGGCGCGGCCCACCACCTGGCGCGTGATCTGCAGCGATTCCTCGGGTTCCAGCTTGGGCGCCTCGCCCATGATGCCGAGGATGGTCAGCCCGGTGGCGCCAGACTGCACATAGAAATCGGTCAGTGTATCGACCGAGACAGTATCGAGCGCACCATCGGGATGGAACGGCGTGGCGGCGATGGCGTAGACGCCGTTGGTCTGCGGGGACAGGGACATTGCGCCCTCCTTAGATGCTGGTGATCATGCCGCCATCCACCCTTATGGTGGAGCCGGTAATGTAGGCCGCGCGGGCGCTGGTGAGGAAGGCGACGGTATCGCCATATTCGGCCGGGTCGCCGTAGCGGCCGAGCGGGATGGAGGCGAGACTGTCGCTGGCTACCGCTTCGACAGAGCGGCTTTCGCGCTTGGCCTTCTGCTCGTCGAGGAACTGGATGCGGCTGGTGGCAATGCGGCCGGGCAGCACGATATTGGCGGTGATGCCATCGCCGCCCACCTCGCGGGCCAGCGTCTTGGACCAGCCCACCAGTGACAGCCGCAGCGCGTTGGACATCGCCAGGTTGGGAATAGGCGCCACCACGCCCGACGAAGTCGAGGTGACGATGCGGCCCCATTTGGCAGCGCGCATGCCGGGCAGCACGCGGTCGGTGATGGCGATGACCGACAGCACCATGGACTGGAAATTGCTCAGCCAGACATCGGGGCTCTGGCCATGCGCGGTGGTCGGCGGCGGGCCGCCGGTATTGTTGACCAGGATGCCGACCGGCCCACTGCTGGCCTCGATGTGCCCGACATTGGCGTCGATGACGCTCAGGTCCGCCAGATCCCAGGTCTGCACGTCGGCTTTGCCGCCAGCCGCGCGAATGGTCTGTGCGGTGGCCTCGAGCGTTTCGCCATGGCGACCGGCGCACCAGACATGGGCGCCCTCGCGCCCCAATGACAGGGCGATGGCCTGCCCCAGACCGCTGCCGGCACCAAACACCAGCGCGACCTTGCCCGTTATGCCCAAATCCATATTGCGATCCTCATTGGATGTACCCAAACCATTATCTACCCACAAGCATGGCAGTAAAACTGTCTTCACATAGCTTGAGACGATAGCTAATGTTTATTATGGACACACAATTCCTGGAAACATTCGTCTGCGTCGTGGAGCAGGGCTCGATGGCAGAGGCCGCCCGGCGGCTCGGCATTACCCCCGCAGCGGTGGGGCAGCGGATGCGCGCCCTGCAGGTCGAGATCGGCGTAGCGCTGGTGGCACGAGCGGGTCGTCGCGTCAGTCCCACCAGCGCCGGCGCGGCCCTGCTGGAGCCGGCACGGCGGATTTTGGGGGAGGTGGCTAATCTGCAGACCGCGGCCCAGCCCGACCATCCGGCGGGACGACTGACGCTGGGATGCATCAGCACGGTGCTGACCGGGATGATGCCGGCGACCCTGCTGCGGCTGCGCCAGTCGGCGCCGCAGCTTGAACTGCTGCTGACCCCGGGGGGCAGCCCGGACCTGTTCGATCGCGTGCGCAGCCGCGAACTCGATGCCGCCGTCATCGTGCAGCCGCCCTTCGTCATGCCCAAGTCGATGCAGTGGCATACGCTGCGCCGCGAACCGCTGGTGCTGCTGGTGCACCGCGCGCTGGCCAGCCGCAGCGTCGCCGACCTGCTGCTGACCCAGCCCTTCCTGCGCTACAACCGGCCCAGCTGGGGCGGCCGGCTGGTCGATATCTATCTGCGCCGTACCAATGTCGTGCCGCGCGACCTGGTCGAACTCGACGCGCTCGAGGCCATCGCCGTGATGGTCAACCAGGGGCTGGGCGTCGGCATCGTGCCCGACTGGCCCAAGCCCTGGCCGCATTGTCCCGATATTGTCACCCTGCCGCTGCGGGACACCACGGTCAGGCGCAGCATCGGCATGGCCTATCGCCGTGGCACCCCGCGCCAGCGCCTGGTGCAGGCGCTGCTCGAAGCCATCGCCAGCGAATAGAGCGCTGTCAGAGCGCTTGGCAGAGCACGGCCAGAGCCCTTGGGATCGCCTGGCGTTGCCTTTTCGGCAATCAAAGCCACGAAATTTTGAACTTCTTGAGAACGGTAACCTGAGCCATCATCGTTGTGTCGAGATGACAACCCGGAGAGGGAAAGCCGGGGATACTGCAACAGGGAACGCAGC
>JAHJOS010000003.1 GCA_018820005.1 Alphaproteobacteria bacterium
CGGCAATCGAGGTCAGTGATCTGGTCAAGACCTTTGGCGGCGGGCGCAGCCTGTTCGGCCGCCGCGCCAGCGCCGTTCATGCCGTCAGGGACATTTCCCTGACGGTGCAGCGCGGCGAGACGGTCGGCATTGTGGGCGAGAGTGGCTCGGGAAAGTCGACGCTGGCGCGCATGCTGGTGGGGCTGGAGCGGCCCACCAGCGGTCAGATGACTATCGACGGCAAGGACTGGGCAGGCCTCGCGGCTGCCGGCCCGCGCGCCTTTGGGCAGACCATCCAATATGTGTTTCAGGACCCCGTCGCCTCACTCAATCCACGCAAGACCATCGGCGACATCCTCGACATTCCGCTACGCCTGCTGTGTGGCTACGATGGCGCGCGCAGGGCCGTCCGCAAGCAGGAATTGATCGATGCCGTGCAGATGCCCGCCGATACGCTGACGCGCTTTCCCCATGAGTTCTCTGGCGGCCAGGCGCAGCGCATCGCAATCGCGCGCGCCCTTGCCGCCGAGGCCCGCATCCTGGTGCTCGACGAGCCGGTCAGTGCGCTCGATGTTTCCGTGCAGGCGCAGGTCTTGCTGCTGCTCGATGAGCTCAAGACCCGGCTGGGCCTGTCCTATCTGTTCATCAGTCACGACCTGGCCGTGGTGGAATCGATTTCCGATCGTGTAGCGGTCATGTATCTGGGTGAGGTGGTGGAGGAAGGGCCGGCGGCCAGGCTCTTTGCTGCCCCGCAACACGATTACACCAAAACCCTGATCGCCAGCGCACCGCGCCTGGAGCCGACTGGATAGACCGGTATGACCGACACACAGCCCAAATCCGACCTGCCGCCTGACCGGGCGCCACGATCGCGTCGCAAGCGCGCTGACGAGATCGTGGATTCCATCAAACGCATGATCGTTGAACATGGTCTGGGACCAGGCGACCGCCTGCCGCAGGAACGCGATCTCATCACCCAGTTCGCAGCCAGCAAGGGCACCATCCGCGAAGCGCTCAAGGCGCTCGAAGTACAGGGGCTGATCAGCGTGCGCACGGGTCCCGGCGGCGGCGCCTTTATCGAACGCATGTCCGAAGGGCGGGCCATGAGCCTGCTGTCCAACTTCCTGTTCGCCAAAAGCATCTCGATTGCCCATATCTACCAGATGCGCCGGGCGCTCGAACCGCTGCTTGCCGCAAGCGCTACGCCCCATATCGACCAGGCTGGTCTTGCCCGGCTTGAGGCCATCATCGCGGTCTACGACCACGAACCTGCCGACGCGCAGGAGCGCTGGACGCAGCGCATGGCTGAACTCGATTTTCACGCCGTGGTCGCCGAATACTCCGATAACCCGATCCTGGCATTCACCTGCCGGTTTCTCCAGCGCATGCTCAAGGAACTCACCATCGCCCAGGACATTTATGTCCAGCCCGAGCCGGTGCAGCGCCAGAGTGGTATCGAGCACCAGCGCGATCTGATCGCTGCCATGCGCCGCCGCGACGCGGCTGGCGCGGCCGCGATCCTGGCAGAACACATGGCCGAGGCCGAACAGCAGATGCTGGGGCTGCAGGCCAAGCTGTCGGACCGTTTCCTTATTGAAACCGATGAACCCAAGCGGGCCGCTGCCCGGCGCAGGACGGCATGATCGACCACGATTATCTTCGCGAGCGGCTGCTCGACCTCCTCAAGACGCCAAGCCCGGTGGGCATGACGGCTGAGTCCGTCGCGCTGGTCGATGGCTGGCTGCGCGAACTGGGATACGAGCCTGTCTACACACGGCGTGGCGTTCTCAGCGTTGTGGTCGGGCAAGGCGAGCCCCGGCGGGCTTTGGCCGTTCATCTCGATACGCTCGGAGCCATGGTCACCGAACTCAAGCCCAACGGCCGCCTAGCCTTGCGCAATACCGGGACTTGGGCAGCCCGCTTTGCCGAAGGCGCCCGCGTTACCATCTTTTGTGACCACGGCACCCATCGCGGCACCATCCTGCCACTCAAGGCTTCGGGGCATCGCTTCAACGCCGAGGTGGATAGCCAACCCGCCGATTGGGACAATCTGGAAATTCGCGTTGATGTCACCGGCGAAGGCCTCGCAGGCCTGCTTGCGGCTGGCTTTGCGGTGGGCGACATGGTGGCCGTGGATGCGCAGCCTGAGGTGGAAAACGGCTTCATTGTCTCCCGCCACCTCGACGACAAGGCCGGCTGCGCCGTGCTTTTGGCTGTACTCAAGGCTATCGCCGATGGGCAGGTGACCCCGGCGGTTCCGTTCCAGGCCATGTTCACCATTGCCGAGGAGATCGGCATCGGTGGCACGCATGGCTTCGGGGCGCAGGTCGAGGAACTGCTCGCCATCGACAATGGCGTGTCCGCGCCCAACCAGACGACGCGCGATGATGCGGTCACCATTGCCATGCGCGATCGTCAGGGGCCCTTTGATCAGGGGCTGACCCGCCAGATGATCGCGCTCTGCCAGCAAAACGGCATTCCGCACGTCCGCGACACTTTCCGGCACTACCGCTCCGACAGCGCTGCGGCCGTCGAAGCGGGCTGGGATATTCGCGTCGGGCTGGTGTGCTTTTCTCTCGACAGTTCGCATGGTTGGGAGCGTACGCATGAGGCGTCGCTACACGCCCTCGCGCAATTGCTGGTCGCCTATATTGGCAGTGACATGCCTGCCTGACCACCCGATCAGGCGATAAGCATGTCGTCGCCCATATTGGTGCCGAAATCGGCCGATGCCAGCGTCTGGCCATCGAGATTGCCAAGGGCGATGAGATCGCTGCTGACGGCCCCCGACATGATCGTCATTGCGCCTGTAGAGCCATTCGCAAACAAAAGGTCCGAGGCGCCATCGCCATCATAGTCGCCGATGCTGCGCAAGGTGGTGCTGGAGGGCGCGAAGCCCACATTGACATTGGCGCCGGTATCGCCGTCCAGATAGCTCATCCAGCCGCTGCTGCGGGCAAACAACATGTCGGCAGCGCCGTCATCATTGAAATCGCCCACGCCCAGCAAGCTTTGACCGGTGCGATAGCCAAGGTTCACATTGGCCCCGGTGGCGCCTTCGGCATAGCTCATCCAGCCGCTCGAGGTGCTGCGGAACAGCAGATCGTCCTTGCCGTTGCCATCGAAGTCACCGATCGCCAGCAGCTCCTGCCCGGAACGGAAGCCGACGTTCACATTGGCAAAGCTGCCACCCTGCACATAGGAGAGCCAGCCGCTGCCGCTGCGAAACAGCATGTCATCCTTGCCGTCGCCGTTGAAATCGCCCACGCCCACCAGTGTCTGGCCTGTTCGATACCCCAGGTTCATGCCGGTGGTGGCACCTTCCAGCATGGAATACCAGCCCGAGGCATCAGTGCGGAACAGCAGGTCATCGTGGCCATTGCCGTTGAAATCGCCGACCGCCAGCAGGGTCTGGCCATTGCGGAACCCGATATTGGTGTTCGCCCCTTCTGAGTCCAGACGCCCGTACCAGCCACTGGCCGTGCGATAGAGTACATCGTCGGTGAAATCGGCCGAGAAATTGCCGATGGCCACTTTGCTGACGGCGCCCACGCTGGCCAGCGTGGCGACCGTCGCGCCATAGTCCAGTTCCCGATAACTGAACGTGCCCGTGCCGGAATTGAGCAGGAGCAGATCATCGCCGCCCCAGCGGCCAAAATTTACGGTTTCTTCGGTGGCGATCACCGTGTCGCCGAACACAAGAAATTCCACTCCACTGAACTGGTCGACATCGCCGCTCGACAGATGCGTGATCAGGCCAAGGGCCAGATCGAGGCTGTAGCTGGACATGTTCTCGCTATAGCGCAGATAATCCAGTCCACCGCCCATATTGGCGATGTCGCTGCCTGCGCCCGGGTTGAACTCACCCCACTGGTCATCGCCGGTGTAGACGTCGTTGTGGGCCGTGCCGACGACGATCTCTATGCTCTGCACGCTATCGGTATCGCCGAAGGTGTCGATGATCGTGCCTGCCGACATATCGGCAACGATGCCACCGGGGCCCCCTTCACTGGCATAATAGGCAATATCAAGTGCATTTTTGGATGTGCTGCCGATAAACTGGTCAGCCCCGGCCAGGCCAATAAAGATGTTCTGGCCCCAACGGCCCGCCAGCACGTCGTCATAAGCGCTGCCAACCAGCAGGTCATCGCCGTCCGGCGCAGAATAGTTCACCCCACCGGTGGCGGTCGACGCAATGAAGTCGACGTCAAAGCTCTGCACAAACTGGGTGAACAGCGTGAAATCCCCCATCGCCGCCTGGCTCATGGCCGGCGCAAGGGAGGAGAAGGACACCGGTGCGCCCAGATTGGCGGAAATCTGCGCCTCATTGTTGTCGACGACAATGATGTCCGTGATCTGGCCGTCTGGCGGATTGCCATTGGCCGGCGGAACATAATTGAGCACCTTGAACGCCAGCAGCAGTCCGAGAG
>JAHJOS010000094.1 GCA_018820005.1 Alphaproteobacteria bacterium
CAGAGGATTAGACCTTGGGGCTGGTGCTTGCAGACGCGAGGCGCGCACAGTGATTCAAGTTGCTGGCAGACTGATTCAACGCCTTGTCATACCGATTCAACACATTGAAATGTTGAATCGGTATTTTTACGCAAGCGTCTGAATTTTCAGATCAATCAGGCGGCAAGGACACCTTCGAGGTGTTGCGGCAGCTGCGCGGTGGGCAGATTGGTCAGATCCTTGCTCAGTTCGGCCACCACGGCCTTTTTGACGGCAGGTGTCATGGCCTTGCGGATATCGCCCAAGGCGATGGGCGCGGCTACAATCACCAGCCGGTCAAACGCGCCAGCCTGCAATTGCGTATCGAGGGAGGCTGCGACCGCTTTGACGAACTCTGTCTCGCGGTGTTCCACCGGATCGGTCTTGGGCTCCATGGCACTGCGGCCAGAGCCATTGGACGAAAAGCTGCGTCCGGGCCTGTCGGTGACGATGTCCTGAGCCTGCAAGGGCGTCATGGTCCAGTCGAGGCCTTTGACCTGCTGCAGCCCCTTGCCGGGGCCAGTGTTTTCGAGGACGCGCGCCTGCGCCCCATCAGCAATCAAAATCCAGGTGACGGTCTTTTTCATCTTTAGCTCCTGCTCGGTAGTCGGTCAGTGGCAGCGCCGTTGGCGGCGCAGGCACAGTGAACGCCGCGATCATGGAGAGGATGTGGCCGTCATTCGCGATTGCATGCACGTCGATCACAAACTCTGATTGGCCTGACTTTGAACACTCTGGTAACTGGGCATGTACCATGGCACCCAAGCGGGTGCGGAGTTGCCTTATGTCCCTGCCCGAATCCGCCCCCGAAGCCATCGCGCCTGTCGCGTTGCAGGCGCCGGCATCTCCCTCATCAAGCGAGTTGCGTACGGGCGTTCTGGCCGCGCTGGCGACCTATACCATGTGGGGCTTTTTGCCCCTGTTGTTCCGGCAGGTTGAAGCCGTGGGCTCGGTGATGATCGTTGCCGAGCGCTCGCTGTGGTCGCTGCTGCTGCTGGGGGTGATCCTGGCGTTCCGGCGTGGCTTTGGCGATGTGCTGGCCCTGTTCGCAGACCGGCGACGTGCCCTGATGACCCTGTTGTCGGCGCTGCTGCTGGGGGGCAACTGGCTGCTTTACGTCTGGGCCGTAGAGAGCGGGCAATTGCTGGAGGCCAGTTTTGGCTATTTCATCAACCCGATGGTCAATGTCGCCATGGGCATGGTGCTGTTGGGCGAGCGGCAGAACCGGGTGCAGACAGCCTCGATCCTGATTGCGATAGTGGCCATCGCCATTCAGGCGGTGGGGATGGGCCATATACCCTTCATCGCGCTGGGGCTGGCGTTGTCGTTTGGCTCTTATGGCTATTTCCGCAAGACCGCACAGCTGGGACCGACCAGCGGACTGTTTGCCGAAACGGCGATGCTGGCACCACTGGCCGGCGCCTATGTGATCTATAATCTGGTGTCGGTGGGGCCTGGTATCCATGTCGACCCCTATCACCTGATGCTGTTGATTTTGACCGGCCCAGCCACGGCCATCCCGTTGCTGATGTTCGCCGTTGCCGTGCGGCGGCTGCGGCTGACGACAATCGGGATGTTCCAGTACATCACGCCATCGATCCAGTTCCTCGTGGCGATCGTGGTCTTTGGCGAGCATCTGAACGGGCTGCGGATGATCAGCTTTGCGCTGATCTGGCTGTCGCTGGCCGTGTTCAGCTATGACAGTTTTCGCCGGCGCGGGCAGGGGCGTGTACCGGCCCAAGCCGGACAGGGTGGCTGAAGCCCCCCTGCCCAGGCGATGATCACTGCTTGACGGCGGCGTCCCAATGTTCGTCGGCCTTTCCATCGAGAATGCGCCAGGTGTCGTACCAGGTGGTGGTATAGGTCTTGCTGGGGTCCTTGGGGTCGGGCTCAGTGCGTACGGTGGCCACGGTGACCAGATCGCCCTCGGCCGTAACGAAGACCACCGGGCTGACCATCTTGTCGGGAATGGGCGTGGGCTGGACCTTGAGCGTTTCGGTGAAGAATTTGACCACGGTGTCGCGACCCGACGGGATACTGGGATTGTGCTGCAGATAGCGCTCAGTGAGGAACTGGTCAGCGGTTTCCCAGTGGTTGGCCTCCAGCAGGTCTTTCATGATGTGATAGACCACCTGCTTGTTGGCATTGAGCTGCGGATCGGGGCTGGTGAACAAGGCCTCCTTGTCGACAGCGGCGACGACCGCCTCCTGTGCCTGCGCCAGGGACACCAGCGGGCTTGTTCCCAAAAGAGCCAGAGCCAGCAGGGCTCCGCCAAATAGCTTGTTCATCGTGATATCCTTGCTGCGTTGGTCACCGGTGCGATTTGGCCCGGCCGCTGCAGCTAGTTGGGATAGGGCGCAGACGTCCGCAAGGAGGTACCCGTGCGACCCATAGGCACCGTTCGGTGCCCGAAGGGGTCAGGCAGCGGCGGGCTGTGTGCTGCGGATAACGTCGGCCATGCGTGCGAAGCTGGTGCCGAACGGCGTTCCCTCTCGCCAGACCAGGGACAGCAGGCGGCCAGCGCCCGGGGTGCTCAGCGCATGGATGGCAATGCGCGGATCGGTGGCTTCCTTGCGCAGGGCGATCTGGGGCAGCAGGGTCACGCCCTGACCATTGGCGACGAACTCAACGATGGTCGAGAGGGATGTGGCGGCAAAGGTACTGGGCGAACTGCCACCCTGGATGCGGCAGGCCGCGATGGTCTGATCGCGGAAGCAATGGCCCTCGTCGAGCAGCAGGATACGCTCGGGCGCCAGATTGGCCAGCGACACCGGCCCATCGGGCGCCTCATGCTGACTGGTTGCCAGAACAAAACTATCCTCGAAGAGCGACGCCGCCACCAGCCGCGGCCCAGTCTGCGGCAGTTCCGTACCAATGAGCGCGACGTCGAGGCTGCCATCATCGAGCCCGGCCAGCAAGGCATCGGTGCGGCTTTCGCTGACGACGAAGCGCAGGTCTGGCAGCTGTTCGGACAGGGCGGGGTAAACCGTGGGCAAGAGATAAGGCGCGACGGTGGGGATCAACCCGAAACGCAGGGGGCGGTTAGGCCGTCCTGCCCGCCCCAGCGCAAATGCGTCGAGGGCCTCGGCACTGCGCAGGCTCGCTTGTGCCAGATCGATGAACTCGCGGCCAAAGGGAGTGAGCCTGACGCCCGTCTTGAGCCGATCAAAAAGCGGCGCGCCACACAGGGCCTCAAGCGCCATGATCTGCTGCGACAGGGCGGGCTGGGAGACGGCACAGGCCTCGGCCGCGCGACCGAAATGGCCAGTGCGGGCGACGGCGGTGGCGTAGCGCATGTGCCTGAGGGTGATTGTCACGATAACTTCTTCCTATCGACATAGGAAGAATTATCAATTGGCCTAATGAAAGTCACCCCCTTATAAGGCTCTCAAAGCAGCAGCCCGTAATCTCAGGAGTTTCGCCATGAGCGACCAGACCCCCACGACCGCCCCCCAAGACGCGCCCGCCGCCAGCGCCGGCAAGTGCCCGGTCGCGCATGGCAGCATGCCCCGATCCAACAGGGAATGGTGGCCCAATCAGCTTAACCTCAACGTGCTGCACCAGCAGTCGTCGCTGTCGGACCCCATGGGCCCCGATTTCAACTATGCCGAGGCCTTCAAATCGCTGGACCTGGCAGCACTCAAGGCCGACCTTGCCGCGCTGATGACCGACAGCCAGGATTGGTGGCCAGCCGATTTCGGTCACTATGGCCCGCTGTTTATCCGCATGGCCTGGCACAGCGCCGGCACCTATCGCATCACCGACGGGCGCGGCGGCGCCGGGCA
>JAHJOS010000095.1 GCA_018820005.1 Alphaproteobacteria bacterium
GGGCTGGACGCAGGAATGCGTGCAGCCGGTTGGTTAGCCATTGGCGAATGCCGCCTTGTACTGCTCGATGAAGCTCTCAACGCTCATCGACGGATCGGCGAAATAGGCGCCGACCGCATCCTTGAAGCCGCCATTGATGGCTGGTGAGAGCGTCATGGCGGCGTCGAGCACGATCTTGTTGGCCTTGACCAGACCGATGGCATCCTGCGCACAGACGTCAAAGCCGCTGGTATCGACATCGGTGCGGATCGGCAGCGAGCCCTTGATGACAGAGAAATCGGCCTGAACCTTGGGGTCCATGATGACTTCGGTCAGCAGCGCCTGCGCCGCATCTTCCTCGGCATTGCTCGTCTTGGGGAAGCTGAAGGCGTCGGCGAGCGTGATCAGCGAATCGCTGCCCGGAACCAGCGTACAGCCATAATCGGTGCCAGCGACTTCGCCGGCCGTGGCAAACTCGCCCTTGATGAAGTCGGACAGCAGCTGAACGCCGGCTTCATCCTTGATCACCATCGCGGTGGCGTCGTTCCAGTTGCGGCCAGCCGCACCTGCATCGACATAGTCGCGCAGCTTGCCAAAGATGCTGACCGCCTCTGCAAATTCGGGCGTATCAATCACCGACAGGTCGCCATCAGTATAGAGCTTGGTGAAAGCGGCGCTGCCGATGGTCGAGAGCACGACGCCGTGGAACACGATGCCTTCCTGCCACGACTGACCGCCCCAGGCGATCGGGGTCAGGCCCGCAGCCTTGATCTTGTCCATGTCGGCAAAGAACGCGTCCCAGCTGGTCGGCGCTTCGGCGATCCCTGCCTTTTCGAACACTGGCTTGGAATAGAACATCCAGTTGCCGGCATGCATGCCGGTGGGGGCCATATAGACCTTGCCGTCGACGGTGATCGCATCGAGCACTACCTGCGGCACCACGCCATCGGGGACGGCGGTGTGGAACGCGGCATCGACATCGTTCATCAGGCCCTGGGCGATCAACTCGGTGACTTCAGGGCCGGCAACGGCGGTCTTGGCCGTCGGCGGATCGCCGGCCAGGAGACGGCTGATGTAAGCCGCATTGGCGCTTTCAAAACCGGCGACGGACCAATCGACCCACTTGCCGCCCTTGGCGGTGAAGGCATCGACGATCACCTTGACGGCTGCGGCTTCGCCGCCGGAGGTCCAGGAGTGGGCAACTTCGGCGGTAAGGTCCTGTGCCTGGACGGTCGAAACCAGCAGTAGGGCCGTCAGGCCGGGGAGGAGTAGACGCATAGAGTAGTCCTTCCTAAATGTGCGTAACCGGGCGGAGCCGCCGGGTTCAGCCGATGATGGGGAGCAAAGCGGTCTCGACGAACTGCCGTGAAGCGATCATTTCGGACAGGGGGTCGGCAGCGGCATCCAGTTCGAGAATGGCCCAGCCGGAAATATTGTGGTCGCGATACATCCGCGCCCAGGCCGGCCAATCGACCCGCCCTGCCCCAAGACGGCAGAAGAATTCCTGGTGGCTCTCGTGAATGCCCGCATCGATGGGAATGTCGAACGGCATGACGCCGGTGGCATCCTTCCAGTGCGCGACGACCAGACGCTCGATATGGCGCGTCGTCACCACGACCGGATCGGCGCCTGAACCCAGAAGATGGGCCGCATCGGGGCAGAAGCCGACATAGAGCGGATCGGTCGCGAGCATGAAGAGATCGACGTCGCGCCCGGTGCAGAACACCGAATGGGCCTCGGTATGCAGCGCCAGCCGAACGCCCTGGCGCAGGGTCATGGCGCCAAGCTCGTTCAGCACTTCGCCCATACGCTGGGCATAAGCCATGTCGACGAACAGCGGATTGTCGGAGTCGCGGGTGCGGCGCATCGGCAGGCCAACCACCATCGCATCGCCACCGCAGGCCTTGATCACCTCGGCATAGCGCTTGGCGAGGTCAAAGACCTTGCCCCGCACCGCCGGATCAGAAATGTCGCTGCCATGTTCAAGGTCGGCAAAGAAGCCGCTGGCAAGCGTCAGTCCGCGCCCGTCCATCGCCTTCGAGAAACCTTCGACCCCGCCGAAAGTCTTCAAGGCATGCTGCCAGTTGAATGGCGAAAAAGTGGGCTCGATTCCCGTCAAACCGGCAGTGGCGACCGTATCGAGCATTTTTTTCCAGAACAAGTCCGGCTGCGTTTCAGCTATTTCGAATATCGATTGATGTGTATCGACACCCCAGAACTGTGGGTGAAAGAACGTAACAAGATCAACTGCAAGCTTGATGTTAGCAGACATCAGACAATAAAACCCCTCGTCGCAAAACCTGCGAATTATCCGACTGCGATTTTCTTGACCCCTCGGTCAAATTGGAGTTGGCAATCGATTGCCAATGCATTATTGATTGCATATGGCGTTTTCGTACGCAAGAGCAAAAAATGCCAATCTAATGGGCATCACTATGGGTTTGACCGCGCTGCCTTTTTGGCCGCAAGAAGGCGAAAGGAGGTGAAGCAATGATCAAAAAAACAGCGCCGGAGCGCCCCCACGCCCCATCCATTGCCGATGTTGCCCGCGAAGCCGGCGTTGCGCCTTCAACCGTCAGCCGCGCTCTGACCATGCCGGGCCGCATCGCCGAGCCCACCCGCCTCAAGGTCGAGGCCGCTGCCCGCAAATTGGGCTATGCCCCAAACCACGCGGCGCGAAACCTGCGCAACGGCAAGACGCGCACCATTATGGTTGTGCTGCCGGACGAGCTTTATATCGGCGCCTCCCAGACCGTCCTCGAAGTGCTGCGCTCGGCGGCGCAGGCGCTGACGGCAAAGGACTATTCCCTGGTGATCGCCAATGTGTCGCGCGAGGCCCAGACCGACGAACACATCCTCTCGCTCGCCTTCGGCGGCACGATTTCGGGTGTCCTCTTGATGGCAACGCCGATCCCCAGCATTGGCGAGCGCAGCCTGTTGCAGGCGGGTCTGCCGGTCGTGTCCCTGCATTTCGACATGAGCGGGCAGAACATCCCCAGCGTCATCAGCAATGACCGCGAAGCGATCGGCGAAGCGGTCAGCGCCTTGGTTTCGCTCGGCCACACACGCTTCGCCTATATCCACGGGCGCAAGGACAATTACCACGACATCGAGCGTCTGCGCGGCGTCGTGGAAACTCTTGAGCGAAGCGGCATTCCTCCCTCCACCCTCCAGACCATGCAGGGCGATTTCGGCTTCAGCGGCGGCGTTGCCTGTGGTCAGCAGTTTCTGGCGCAGCCACCCGAAGGGCGCGCAACGGCCTTCGTCTGCGCCAATGACGACACCGCCATCGGCTTCATCAAGACCGTCATCGACGGTGGACTCAACGTGCCCGGCGATGTCTCAGTGGTCGGCTTCGACGGTGCGTCGGTTGGCGCATTCATGACGCCGAGCCTCTCCACCGTCCAGCAATCCACCGCCGAAATGGGCCTGCGGGCCGTCGAACTGGTGACCGAAATGGCGCTGGGCGAACTGACGGCGCCGCCGCTGCGCACCGAAATTGCATGCCAGCTCATCCTGCGGCAAAGCGTGCGCTCTCTTGTTGATATTCCGGGAAACCAGAAACCGTGACGACACCCAACCCCACTTCCCACGACAAGGCCGTCATCGGCACCTTTTTTCACGCCCCAACGCCCGATCGGCTGGA
>JAHJOS010000096.1 GCA_018820005.1 Alphaproteobacteria bacterium
CGCCCGGCGCCATCTGGCCATTGGCAACCACGAAGGTAACCTCGGGCACATGCTCCTTGAGGAACTCGGCGATCTCGTGCTGATCCTTGATGCGCGGCACGACATAAAAACTCTGGCCGCCGCGATATTTCTCGCGCAGCAGAGCCTCGCGTACCGAGAGCGCATCAAAGGGCGAAATGAAGGTGCGGATGGCCAGACGAT
Organism: Alphaproteobacteria bacterium; assembly: GCA_018820005.1. GTDB lineage: Bacteria > Pseudomonadota > Alphaproteobacteria > Rhizobiales > Devosiaceae > Devosia. Next base: position 202 of record JAHJOS010000096.1, read on the forward strand.
CGACCGGCGGGGTGGCCAAGAGGCTGAGATCGCGCACGCCGGTCAGCGCCATCTGAAGCGTGCGCGGAATGGGCGTCGCGGTCAGCGTGAGCACATGGACATTGGCCTTGAGGTCCTTGAGGCGCTCCTTGTGGCCGACGCCGAAGTGCTGCTCCTCATCGATGATGAGCAGGCCCAGATCGCGGAATTTTATAGTCTTGCTGAGCAGGGCATGAGTGCCCACCACGATATCGACCTGACCATCGGCAAGGCCCTCCTTGGTGGCCTTGAGCTCGGCTGAGCCCACCATGCGCGAGGCCCGGCGCACACGCACCGGCAGACCGGCAAAGCGCTCGGCAAAGGTCTTGAAATGCTGGCGCGACAGCAATGTTGTCGGCACGACGACGGCAACCTGCTTGCCACTGAGGGCCACAGCAAAGGCGGCGCGCAGCGCCACTTCGGTCTTGCCGAAGCCGACGTCGCCGCAAACCAGGCGATCCATGACGCGGCCGGAGGTGACATCGTCGAACACCGCCGAAATGGCGGCCATCTGGTCTTCGGTTTCCTCATAGGGGAAACGGGCGGCGAATTCGTCATAGGCGCCTGGGCTGATCTCGATGACATCGGCGCGGGTGAGCAGGCGCGCCGCCGCGATCTTGATGAGCTGTTCCGCCATTTCGCGGATGCGCTTCTTGAGGCGGCCCTTCTTAGCCTGCCATGCCACGCCGCCGAGCTTATCGAGCGTGGTATTGCCTTCGTCGCTGCCATAGCGGGTCAGCAGCTCGATGTTTTCGACCGGCAGATAGAGCTTGGTGTCGCCACCATATTCGAGCTCGACGCATTCATGGGGCGCGCCGCCGGCCTCGATGACCTTGAGCCCGAGGAAGCGACCGATACCGTGATCGACATGGACCACCAGATCGCCGGCGGCCAGGCTGGCCGCTTCGGTCAGCGCGTCGCTGGCCTTCTTTTTGCGCTGAGGGCGCAGAATGCGTTCGCCCAGGATATCCTGCTCGGAAAGGACCAGCAAGTCCTTGGTTTCGAAGCCGGTTTCGAGCGGCAGCACGACCAGCGAGGTGGTCGCGGCACTGGTGGTTTCGGCATCGCGCCAGTTTTCGGCGAGGCGCGGATTGGTCAGGCCATGATCTTTAAGCACCTGCGCCATGCGGTCACGCGTGCCAGTGCTCCAGCAGGCGACGACGGCGCGACGGCCCTTCTGGCGCTCGACGAGGAGGCGTTCGACGACGGACTGGAACAGATTTGTATCAGTGGCCTGGCGTTCGGCGGCAAAGCTGGGGGCGATGTGGCCACCGGCATCATCGGCGGACTTGGTGCCGGGCGCCATGAACTGGCTGAGCTGGATGACCGAGGCGCCGGCCAGGGCATAGGGGTGCGCATCGACGGCGTAGAGCAGCTCGGGCCTGACGGGCTTGTAGGGCGCGCCAGTGCCGGCAACCTTGGGGGTCTGGCGGGCGGTTTCGCGGGCCTCGTAGTAGTCGCTGATCTGGGTGGCGCGGTCGGCATAGGCCTCGACGGCCTGCTCGTCGAAAACGAAAGGCGCATCGCCGACATAGCTGGCGAGGGTATCAAGGTGCTCGTAGAAAAACGGCAGCCAGTGTTCTGTGCCCGAATAGCGCGAGCCGCCGCTGACCGAGGCATAGAGCGTGTCATCGACCGTATTGCCACCGAAGGCGGCGGTGTAATTCTGGCGGAAGCGGCGAATGCTGGCTTCAGTGAGCACCACTTCGCTCATCGGCGTCAGATCGATCCGCTTGAGCGTGCCGGTGGTGCGCTGGCTATCGGGATCAAAGGTGCGGATCGATTCCAGCGTACTGCCGAAGAAATCAAAGCGCAGCGGCGATTCGGCGCTGGCGGGGAAGAGATCAACGAGGCCGCCGCGCACGGCAAATTCGCCGCTTTCGCGCACGGTGGGGACGCGCAGATAGCCGTTATTGGCAGCCCAGCCGATCAGCTTTTCGCTATCGACCATGCGGCCGGAGATGGCCGAGAAGGACATGGTTTCCACCACGTCGCGCGGCGGCACCTTCTGGATCAGCGCATTGACGGCGGTCAGCACCACGGCACCCTGGGCGCCGCTGGTCAGCGCCGCGAGCGTGTTCATGCGGGCGGCGATGGTCACATTATTGGGCGAAACCCGGTCATAAGGCAGGCAATCCCAGGCCGGGAGCGTGAGAATGGTGTGGCCGGGCAGCATGGCGGTCAGGATATCGGCCATGCGCTGCAGGCGACGACCGTCGCGCGCCACAAAGACCAGGCTGGCAGCATCCTGCGGCGCCGCCTCGATGCGCTGCTGGATCAGCCGCGCCAGAACCATTGGCTGCATGCCATCGGGCACATTGGCAATGGTGCGCGCCGGGCGCAGGGGCGTTGCGTCGTTCATTTGGCCAGCCGCGCGTGATGATCGGCAATAACGAGGGCCAGGAACTCGGTGTCGATATGGTCGGGTGGGGTCACCTGCCCCATCACCCATGTGAGCAATGGCGGATCTTCCTCACTCATCAGGGCTTCGAGCCGATCGAGCTGGGCTGTGTCCATGGCCTCGGTATGGGCATCGGCATAGGGGCCGAGCACGAGATCCATCTCGCGGGTGCCCCTGTGCCAGGCGCGGTAGCGCAGCTTCTTGCGGCGCGTGGAAATGTCTTCACCGGCAGTCATTGGACGCACCATGAACCCGTACGTGTTCTCTATTTGGTCGCACTGTTTACGCGGGTTTGACGGGGTTGTCAGCCCTTGAATTCCGGCAGAAATCTCCCGCATTGTCCGTGAGGGTGAGCGGCAGCCTGACACGTTCAGCCAATTTTCGGGGTGAAGGCTGGCGCGCAATCCACTGCCTGAGACCGGTTAGGAAAACCCCTCAACCGCCCTTTGGGCACCTTCTCCCGCAAGGGGGGAAGGGAAGTGTAGTTGTGGTGGGCGCACGCCATCTATTACCTACTTCAGCAAGGAGAATCATCGCGCCGTGTCCCGCCCCGATAGCCTATCGCCGCTGTTTCGTTCGCTGCACTCGATCAAGGGTGTCGGCGACAAGCTGGCTGCGC
>JAHJOS010000097.1 GCA_018820005.1 Alphaproteobacteria bacterium
CGCGGCCCGGTCGCGCTCGAGGGGCTGACGACCTATAAATGGATCGTGCGCGGGACCGGCCAGACCAGGCCGTAAGGCCGCCGCCGTTCCCCGTCGCGGGCATATTTCAACAAAGCCATTGTCGCCCTTCGACCCGATCCGCATATCCGCCGCGCCGACGGGAGTGGCATCGACGAAGGGACCCCAGCATGCGTTACAATCCGCTCGGCCGTACCGGCCTGTTCGTGTCCGAACTGTGCCTCGGGACGATGACCTTCGGCGGAGAGGGCTTCTTCGCCTATATGGGCCAGGTGAAGCAGGATGAGGCGGATGCGCTGCTCAAGGCCTCGGTCGATGCCGGCGTCAACTTCATCGACACCGCCAACGTCTATTCGCAGGGCCTGTCGGAGCAGATCACCGGCCAGGCGATCCGGAATCTCGGGCTGAAGCGCGAGGATGTGATCCTCGCGACCAAGGTGATGGGGCCGATGGGCGACGGGCTCAACAGTCGCGGCAATTCGCGCGGGCACATCATGGATCAGGTCAAGGCGAGCCTGACCCGGCTCGGCACCGATCATATCGATCTCTACCAGATCCACTGGGCCTCGCGCGGCAGCTATAATTTCGAGGGCTCCTGGACCTACGCGCCCCACACCCAGGACACCGCTGACGTGCGCGACAATATCGCCGACATGCTCGAGGCCCTGGGCGACCTGGTCAAACAGGGCAAGCTTGGCCATATCGGGGTGTCCAACGAAACCACTTGGGGCATTGCCCAATGGCTGGCCATTGCCGAGGCGCGCGGCCTGCCGCGCCTGGTATCGGTGCAGAATGAATACAATCTCATCCGCCGCCAGTTCGATCTCGACATGGCCGAACTCAGCCATCACGAACAGGTTGGCCTGTTGGCCTATTCGCCCCTGGCGGGCGGTCTGCTGACCGGCAAATACCAGAATGGCGCCATCCCCGCGGGCAGCCGGGCGGATTACCAGAAGGGGTTCTGGCGCTACAATCCCCACTCGGAAGCGGCCACCGCCGCCTATCTCGACCTGGCGGCCCGCCATGGCCTTGATCCTGCGCAGATGGCCATTGCCTTCACCCTGACGCGTCCCTTCACCATGTCCACCATCATCGGCGCCACCAGCACCAGCCAGCTCGCCACCGCCATTGGCGCTGCCGATCTGACCTTGTCGCCAGCGCTGCTGGCCGAGATCGATGCCATTCATCGCCGCTTTCCGCGCCCGATCTGACCCGCTATCGTGGGGCCGAACGCCCTGGAGCGTTTCCAACAGGCAATTTCCGGGGGCCGCCCTTGCCGATCACACTGCTTTCCACCTTCTTTCCCCTGCTGTGCTACGTCGCCTACAATGTCATCGTGCCGCAGGTGGAGCGGGTGCGGCCCTCGCTCTCGGTGATCATGAATATGCAGCGACGGCGCTGGGTGGCCAATGCGGCCCGGCGCGAATCGCCCTTCGATGCGATTCTGTCGGGCAATATCATGGGCTCGGTCAGTTTCCTGGCTTCGACCTCGGTGCTGCTGATCCTGGCTGTTTTCACCGTCTTCGGCCAGGTCCCAGCGCTGATGGATGCGCTTGATTCCCTCTCGCTGGATCGCACCTACACCACGCTCGATGTGCAATTGCATCTGGTGGTCATGCTGGCCATGTTCGTGATGGCCTTCTTCGCCTTCACCCTGTCGCTGCGCCAGTTCAATCACTATTGCATCATGCTGGGCGCCATCGATCATCGCCACGGCACCTCCGAGGAGGAGATCGACGCCATCACGCGCATGAATGCGCTGGGCGCGCGCAATTTCAACAGCGGCATTCGCTCCTATTATTTCTCGGTCGCTGCCGTGTCCTGGTTCATCTCGGAATGGCTGCCAATCTTGGCCTGCTTGGTAACCGTGCTGATCCTGGCCCACCGCGAGTTCTTTTCCTCGTCCCACCGCACGGCGGCCTCGGTCGCCGTCATTGCGGTTCGGCGTCAACAGTCACAGGCGCAGGCCGTACCGCCGGTTGCAGATGCCGCTCGAGGTAATCCACCACCTCTTTGAGCACCGGGGCCAGGCCGCGCAGCGGTCGCGCCAGCGCCAATAGCGGGCCGGGGTGCCCCAGACCCGGGTAATGCCGCTCTTCCACCGCGACGCCGACCACCCGCAGGCGCCGCGCCAGCTCCACCGTATTGCGTGGATAGACCAGCCCGTCCCTCTCGCCGGTGGCCAAGAGCATCGGCGGCGCCCCCGGCGCCACAAAATGCACCGGCTGGGTCAGCATCGGCTCCGCGACAGCGCCGAAGGTGCGCATGCTGATAGCCCCGTCGAAGGGAAAGAAATCATAGGGCCCTGACAGCCCCACCACGCAGCGCACATGGGCCAGCAGCCCCGCCCGGCCCAGATAGGCCGGGTCCAGCGCCAGCATGGCCGCATTATAGGCACCAGCCGAATGTCCCATCAGCGCAATCCGCTGGGGATCCCCGCCATGCCTGGCGATATTGCCGATCACCCAGGCAAAGGCCAGGGCGCAGTCCTCAAGAAAGCCTGGATATTCCACCTCCGGCACCAGCCGGTAGTCAGCCACCACCGTCACAAAGCCCTGCGCCGCCAGGGCCCGGCCGACGAATTCATAGTCGCCCCGTTCGCCCTCGGCCCAGGAGCCGCCGTAGATGAACACCACCACCGGCAGTCCACCCTTGGGCGGCCGGCCCGACAATCTGGGTGCGTAGATATCGAGCTTGTGCCGCGGCAAATCGCCAAAGGTGACATCCCGGGCAATCGCTTGCGACCCGCTGTCTTTGGGCAGCAGGAAGTTGAGAACGCTCAAGATGGAAATGGCCATGCTGCCCCCGACGATTGCTACTACAGATACGCGTTAGCCCCCGTCCTGGTTTCACCCTCGCACCCGCCGGACACCGTTCAACAACCCTGCGACAAATCTGACATTGACATTCACCTAATGCCCACGCTTTATGCGCCCGAGAGTTTTTAGCGTTCAATTCGGCAGCCCGATGCTCATTTGCCAGTGCAATATGATCACCTCCAAAGAGATCGAGGATATCGTCCTCGAGCTTCTGCGCGCCGATCCCTGGCAGCTTGTTGTGCCGGCCAAGGTCTACAAAGAGCTTGATCGCCGCGCCAAATGCAGTGGGTGCGTGCCGAATGTGGTTGATATTATCGTCCGCGTGACCGAAAATCATCATGCGAGTCAGTCATTGCCCCCGGGCGAACTGGTCACCTTCCAGGCTGGGCTCGCCAAGCTGAAGCAACAACAGAGTGGAGTACGCCGTGAAAGGCGAAGCACAGGTCATCGAGCGGCTTAACGACGCTTTGTTTCTCGAATTGGGTGCAGTCAATCAGTATTGGGTGCACTTCCGCCTTCTGGACGACTGGGGCTACAAAAAGCTCGCCGCCAAGGAGCGCGCCGAATCCATCGAAGAGATGCACCACGCCGATCGTCTGATCGAGCGCATCATTTTTCTTGAAGGCCATCCCAATCTGCAGCGCGTTGCGCCGCTCCGCATTGGCCAGTCCATCAAGGAAGTGCTTGAGGCCGATCTGGCCGGCGAGTACGAAGCCCGCGCCGCCTACAAGGCCAGCCGCGAACTGTGCGAAGAGCTCGGCGACTACGTCTCCAAGAACCTGTTCGAAGCGCTGCTGACCGACGAGGAAGGCCATATCGACTTTCTCGAAACCCAGCTCGAGCTGCTCGAAAAGATCGGGCCGGAAAAATACGGCCAGCTCAACGCCGCCCCGGCCAACGAAGCCGAATAGACCGGCGACAGTTTTCAGATCCTGTCGAATGCAACCCGCGCCAAGGCGCGGGTTTTTCTTTTTCGCGATAGGTTCACTCCGGCCAGGGCACCACGGTAACCTCGGGCCACATCGCGGCGATGCGCGCGCCCTTGGTGGTATGGGTGACCCTGCTGTCGGCCTGAGTGTTCGGCGTCACCCGAAACGCAAACAGGTCGTCCAGCCCAAAAGGTGCAACAAGCTCAAGCGCCCCGGTATCGTCGAGCCGGGCCGCAATGGCATGCGTCTTGGATGCATAGCGCTCAAGGCTCTCGCAGGCCGATGTCAGCGGTGCAAAGGCAATGCCGAACTTCTGCTCGTACCATAAATGCACCCGCGCCTGGTTGCGCGGCTGCACCGGCACGGGCACATCCAGGAGCGCCGCCTCGATGAGCCGGATCACCCGGTCTTCCGCGTCCCAGGACAGGTCGTCATCATCAAAATAGATGACGTCGATATCGTTGACCCCATAAAACGACGGACGGTCGGTCAGTCGGTTCCAGACCAGATTATAGATCGCGCCCGACACCAGCCAACCGTCGGGGACCCTGAGGTCCCGAACGGCTTCCAGCACATCCATCAGCACCGGTTCGGACCTGATGATGGTCTCAAGCGCCGCCCGCTGCGTCTTGGCGTCGGCCCCGGCATATTTCAGATGATCACTCATGAACGGAACGCTAGCGTGATTCCGCCCCGGACGTCAGTTCTCGATCGGCTGGAACATAGCGTTCAATTGCTGGACA
>JAHJOS010000098.1 GCA_018820005.1 Alphaproteobacteria bacterium
GAAGATGCGCTCAGTGGCTCAACCAATTCGTGCAGTGTCCACGCAGGTGACGCCAAGAAAAAATACGTCAGGTTGCTCAGAAGTCTGAACCTGACATCCTCGATCGCGGCGCCGCTAGCCAGCAGCAGTGCATCCCGCATTCTTCCCAATTCAGTGCCAAGGAATGGGTCGAACGTGCCGTCGATAGTGGGACACAAATCCAGAAAAGCAGAAACCATCTTCCCCGCCGGGGAGTTTAGGGACCGCATTTCTACTTCATCTGTATTCACGGATGAATTCGTCGATTGTACAGCTGCCTTCCATAGGCGAAGCCACATCGACAACGGAAGCTCATTGATGGTTAGATGCTTACTCCAGCTCGAAAACCATTCACTCAAGCCGTCTGCGGCGATTTGCATGGTCTCGTCCGACAAAGATGCAACTAGTTGGACCATCGATCGCGCGAGCTCTCGCTCCTCGACCGACAAAGTCTTATCGGAAGGCCTAAATCGATGGCCAAGTAGATTCAACACCTTTGCATAGCGCCCTGGATGGCTATCGTTAGCAGACAGCAGAGCTAGAATTTCCGAAGCATGAGACGCCACGTAGTCTGCTGCAGACTGACCCTCATCGCTCCAAATGTCAGTGCCGATGGCCTTTTGCAGAGCGGGGAGCAATCGCTCCGGTCGAGGCGGAACGAACTTATTTGCTGAGGATCCGCGTCCCCAAGTGACTATTGAACCCTGATTAAAGCCATCAGTGGCCTTCTGCAGGCGGATGCCCTGATGCCCTTCAGTTTCCGACAGCCACGTCATTGTGCGCGAGGAGAGCTCGCCATTCGCAGACTTGATCCGTAGCAGCTCGGTGACCGCGCTGTTAAGCTGAGCCTGCTTTCGCTCATCTAGTGTAAGGCGCTTAGGAAAGAGAGAAGCAGGTGGACCTCTGCGAAGCCTCTTTTCTAGCACCACTCGACTAGCAGAGGGCATCGCATCCCAGCGAACTGCTCGGAGCTCTGCGTACTCCGGATAGGAGTTAGACCAAAATTCGCGGTGACCCAGCGAAGAAAGAAACGCGGCGACATCAGTACCCGAAGCCAGTTTTTCATGCCGGGCAAGTGCCGCCCAGAGCCTCTGGCAAAGAGCAAAGTCCTGAGCCTTTAGCGTAAGAACTGTGCCACGGACAAAGTCAGGTTGACGTTCTGCCAGTTCGATCAGCGCGTGATGAATTAGCTTCACAGAAGGAGCAAAGCCACGAGAGTGTCGATCAGGCTCCCCACCGCCATCCGGGTATTGGTCAGGTGGAACAAAATATGCTCGCCGAACCTGCCACAACGAGATGTCGCCATCAGGGCCAACAAGACCCATCTCCCGCGCCGCGAACAGCATTCCTACGAGTGCAGCGATGAGTGACAGCGTTATTTGTACCAGCGATGGATCGTCTAGGTCGTTGAGCAGGCCTATAGCCTCGGAGACATCGGCATCAGAACTCGTGATGCTAAAGTGTACAAGGTCATGCATGGATTTCGGATTTTTTTCGCGCCCCGATCCATACATTTCTGCGAGTATATTTCTGCTCTTTGCCTCTATAACCGGCCGGGTGCCATTAACGAATACTTCGACATCCCTGAGGACTAAGTGCCCTTTTTTGGCCCGTTTCCGAAAAAGAAGGCGCTCATATCTATCCTGTGCGTCGGGACTATCCCAGGACCTAATAATCCACTGCCAAGCGCTCGCCACAAAATCAGGCAAGGCGCTGCCTTGTGCCTCAAAAAGATCGCGTAGAGTTTTTCTCTGAATGACTTCGCTGCCTCGCAGGGCTACCGCCCACTCAAGCAACTCTGGCTCGGCGAGCCTCCCGGTTGCAAAGGACCAGGTGAACTCGCGGGTCGATCGATCTGAGACTTCTTTCGGCAGCGGAGACCGTTTCATCGAGGCTCCCTACTGACTGCTGACAGGACATTGATCCACTTCCCGGAAGCACGGAGCGTGTTCAATTGCCTGGCCATACCGACCAGCTCCACAGAGGTTGATCGGCGAACGAAGTATTTGAATAGACCCAATGCGTCACCGGCAGAGGGCACGTCAGGATCCTGCGCGGCTATGTCCTCGATGGCAGCACTGATAATCTTCTCGTTCTGTTTCTCTGGGATCAGTTCGGCCCAGCGACTTAGCACATCCGAAAGGATGCCGTGACCAGACGTTGTGTCGTATGACACCGGAGAAATCCCGCGAGAGCTCCACTCGACAGGTGTACGGCTGTCGGTTGGCCTGTGGCCTACGAAGGAGTAACGAGTCTTAAGATCGTCGAAATGCCGCTCGTCCCCGGCAATCGCGTTTAGCAGATATCGCACCGGAGAGTCGTTAGCACTGTAGCCAACTAGAACAATACGAAAGATGCGAGCTGCATCGTATAGAAATGAGGTGATAATGTGCCTGCGCAAGTAAAAATCACCAAAATCCTGGTCAGTTAGGATTAGCGTAGAAGACGGTAATCTCCCGATCCCTATCATGCCGTGGATATGCATAATTCCACTGAACTCGGCACTTCTGCTCGGGGAAGGAATGTTCCCCAGCGAATAGGCGTCGGCTCCCAATTTCAGGGCTTTCGCCGACACCGAGAGCAGGCGATCAAAATTCGTAGTAGCCAGCAAGGTGCGGCCAAACCTTTGGCTTAAACGCACGAGTGATGAATGTATGGCGTTAGGCGAAGCGGTTCTTGAGATGACCTTCCGAGCCGCGACACGCATAGTGCTCCCGCTTCCGGGAACTCCATCCATGCGCCTCTCGAGCATCCCGAGGACAACGTCATACTCTTGCTGGCTGAAAAACTTGAGTTCGGTTCTCTGCTGATCATCCAAGGTGGTCGGCACCATGTCCCAAGACGGTCCCCCAGGGGCCCTCATGATCGACAGCGCGTTCGCCATTCCGACGTCTACGTCGGCATAGATGTCCTGTACAAGGCCACCGAAATCTGGAAGGGACGAGGGTGCCGGATAGGACGCTCCCGCGCCAACTAGGAACAATACTTGTCCACGGTCACGGGCAAGCAGCAGCTCCTCTGGAATCGGAGGCAGTCCTTTTCCTAGGCGTACTCCGTCGTTTCCCAAGTCATTTCCCTCAGTCGTCACCCATCTTGAGCGCCTTGATGAACGCTTCCTGGGGAATGTTCACACTCCCATACTGGCGCATCTTCGCCTTACCCTTTTTCTGCTTGTCGAGCAGTTTGCGCTTACGCGTGGCGTCGCCGCCGTAGCACTTGGCCGTCACATCCTTGCGCATCGCCCGGACGGTTTCGCGGGCGATGATCTTGCCGCCGATGGCGGCCTGGATGGGAATGACAAACAGGTGCGGCGGGATCAGCTCCTTGAGCTTTTCGCACATGACGCGGCCGCGCGTTTCGGCCACCGTGCGGTGGACCAGCATGGAGAGCGCATCGACCGGCTCGGCATTGACCAGGATGGAGAGCTTGACCAGATCGCCGGGGCGATGGGTGTCGAGCTTGTAATCGAAGCTGGCATAGCCCTTGGAGATCGACTTCAGCCGATCATAAAAATCGAACACCACTTCATTGAGCGGCAGATCATATTCGACGAGGGCGCGATTGCCGACATAGCTCAGGTTTGACTGGATGCCGCGGCGATCCTGGCAGAGTTTGAGGATCGAGCCCAGATATTCATCGGGCGTGAGGATCGTCGCCTTGATCCAGGGCTCGCGGATTTCCTCGATCTGCATGACATCGGGCAGATCGGCCGGATTGTGCAGCTGGATGGATGTGCCATCGCGCATGGCGATTTCATAGACGACCGAGGGAGCGGTCGCGATCAGATCAAGATCGAACTCGCGGGAGAGGCGTTCCTGGATGATTTCGAGATGGAGCAGGCCCAAGAAGCCGCAGCGGAAGCCGAAGCCCAGCGCCGCCGAGGTTTCCATCTCGAAGCTGAAGCTGGCGTCGTTGAGGCGCAGCTTGCCCATGGCGGCGCGCAGCTCGTCAAAGTCAGAGGCATCGACGGGGAAGAGGCCGCAGAACACGACGGGTTGCGCCGGCCTAAAGTCCGGCAGGGGATGGGCGGTGGGCTTCTTGTCGTCGGTGATGGTGTCGCCGACATTGGTATCGGCCACTTCCTTGATGGAGGCGGTGAAAACGCCGAGCTCGCCGGGGCCGAGCTCTTTGACTTCGACCAGCTTGGGCGTGTTCACGGCGACACGATCGAGCTCATAAATGGCGCCCGAGGCCATCATGCGGATGCGCTGGCCCTTTTTCATGGTGCCATCGATGATGCGCACGAGCACGACGACGCCGAGATAGGTATCGTACCAGCTATCGACCAGCAGCGCCTTGAGGGGCGCATCGATATCGCCCTTGGGGGCGGGCAGGCGATGGACAATGGCCTCGAGCACGGTATCGATGCCGATGCCGGTCTTGGCGGAGATTTCGAGCGCTTCGGAAGCGTCGATGCCGATGACGTCCTCGATCTGCTGCTTGACGCGCGGGATGTCCGCTGCGGGCAGATCGACCTTGTTGAGGACGGGCACGATCTCATGATTGGCATCGAGCGCGTGGTAGACATTGGCCAGGGTCTGCGCCTCGACGCCCTGGGAGGCGTCGACAACGAGCAGGCTGCCCTCGACGGCGGCCATGGAGCGGGAGACTTCATAGGCGAAGTCGACGTGGCCGGGCGTGTCGATCAGGTTGAGGATATAGGTCTCGCCGTCCTGCGCCTTATAGGTCAGCCGGACGGTCTGGGCCTTGATGGTGATACCGCGCTCGCGCTCGATATCCATCGAGTCGAGCACCTGCTCCTTCATCTCGCGCAGATCCAGCCCCCCCGTGGTCTGGATCAGACGATCGGCCAGGGTGGACTTGCCATGGTCGATGTGGGCGACGATGGAAAAGTTGCGGATGTGGGAAAGCGGCGTTGTCATGGCAGGGCTGATAGCAGAAGCTCAGGGGCGCGCAAAGATGGTTTAGCGCAGGTTAACTGCGTGATGGCGCACAATAGGGAGCGCTGCGGCGTTGATTGCCATGCGGATGCTCACAATTGGCCTGCTGTTGGTCGCGGTAACAGCCACGACGCCCGCCCAGGCGCAGAACTGGCTGGACCAGGTCGGCAATGCGGTCGAGAGCCTGACCGCGCCGCTGCAGCCGCCCAAAAACCAGGGCCCGACGCCGCCCACGCGGCCCACCGAGCCGACGGTGAATGTGCCGGTGGTGGCGCCGGTCGCCCCGCCGATTCCGCGTCCGCGGCCGGAGACGCTCGATGGGGCGGCGCCGGCCGAGACAGCACCGCCGGCAGAGGCAGCACCCGAGATTGCCCCTGCACCGGAGGCCGGTGAGCAGGCCGTGCCCGCGACAGTGGCTCCCGATGCGGAAGCCGAGGCGCCAGTGGACATGCGCGTCTATCAGGGCGCCTGTCCCGCAGTGATCAACGGGCTGGTGGCGGCCACAATGGTGCCGCCACTGAGCGAGGAGGGTTGCGGCGAACGTTCGCCGCTTTTGGTGACAGCGATATTGAGCCGGGGCCGCATGGTCAGCCTGGCCAATCCGGTGACGACCAATTGCGCCATGGCCAGCGCCCTGCCCGGGTGGCTGGCCAGTGTGGATGGCTATGCCAGCAGTGTGTTGGGCAGCCCGCTGGCCGAGATTGTGACGGGCACCGATTATATGTGCCGGGCGCGGGTGGGCGGCGAGGCGGCGCTGATGTCAGAGCATGGCTTTGCCAATGCGCTCGATATCAGCGGCTTTGTGCTCGAGGATGGGCGCAGGCTGGATGTTAAGCAGGATTGGCCGCAGGCCGATGCGCCCGAGGGGCGGCTATGGCGGCTGGCCCATGATGCGGCCTGCAGCAGTTTTACGACCGTGCTGGGGCCCGAGGCCAATGCCGAGCACGACGACCATCTGCATCTGGACCTGGGGTGCCATGGCAAGAGCTGCACGGCGCAGCTCTGCCAGTAGCAAATCAGCGCCGGGCAGGCCCGGCGCTGCGCTGACCTATTGGGCTGGCGTTGCCGGAGCCGCTTCAGCAGCGGGCGCCGCGGCGGCGTCGGGCGCGGCTGCCTTGGCGGCCCCAGCAGCATAGATGGCTGTTATCGCGTCC
>JAHJOS010000099.1 GCA_018820005.1 Alphaproteobacteria bacterium
CCCGCAGTGATGGCGAAGGAAATGTCCTGCACGGCATGGACCTGCGTGAACTCGCGGCTGAACAGGCTGCGGATCGCGCCACCCAATCCCGGCAGACGTTTGGGCAGGCGGAACGTCTTGGCGACGCCGCTGGCAGTAATGATGGCTGACATGACGGCTCCCTCAAGCGGGAGCAAGGTAGCCGATTCTTGGGGTTTGAGAAGGCGTTATGACAGACGAGCACAGGCGCCGCCTGCAACGCGGTTGTCAGAGATGGACGGACCCCGAGACGGCTTTCGCCCCTGGTAAATGGTAAAAAATGAGACGGAAGCCGCCTCGGGGTGCCGGTTTTTGGAACCATACGAGCGGCAGGGGTCGCTTGCCCCTACTCTGGCAACTCGTACCTTGAACCTGCGCAGGAGGCAAAACCCACACCCGGCCCACCCCACCACTGTTCGCCTGCAGGCCGCCCATGCGGGGTGATGGGGGAGTATAGGCGCGGGATTTGGGGGTGGGGATAAGGGGGATTAGCGGCGTCGTCCTGGAGGTCCGGCCAGGGGGCCCTCCGCTCAGGGCGCCAGATACTCCCTGATCATGATCCGCGCGCGATGCAGCCTGGCCTTGACTGCTTCTCTCGTGAGGCCCGCGGCCTGGGCGATCTCCTCAATGGTGCGCTCCTCCAGATCGCGTTTGATGACGATGACCCGGTAGTGGTCGGGCAGGGACTGGATGGCCATGCCCAGATCATAGCGCAGGTCGGGGTCAGGGCGTGCTGCCACAGCGGCGAGGCTTTCTGCTGCTGCGCGGCTGCGCAGGGTGGCGGTGGCCCAGTGACCCAGTCGGTAGCACTCGCGCCGGACGACCATGAATAGCCAGCCCGACAAGGCTGCCGGGCTGCGCAGTGCCTTGATCCCGCCGGCCAGCGCGCTCATGGTCTCCTGGACCGCATCATCGACGTCTTCGAGCTTGCAGTTGCGCCGGGCGTAGCGCCGGACGTCTTGTTGGGTGCGTTCAAGTAGACCCACGATGGCCGCATGATCGCCGGCCTGGGCGCGAAGGACGAGATCCACGCTGGACTGTGCAGGCATGCGGCCGTGGGACATGGTCAATCCTTTGTGCGGCGCCCGACCATGGCGCAGGCGGGGCACCAGCCGAACAGGCCGGTCAACGCGAGGCCAAATCCGGCGGCTGCGGTGATGTAGCCTACGACGGGAATGGGCGCGAAGGCAAAACCCCACACAACCATGGCGGCACCGGCGACGACGCGGGACCATTGTTCCCACCGATAGATGTTCTTGCGATAAAGCATGGCTCTCTCCTGTTCACGCAGCACCAAGAGTGGGGCTGCTGAATGTTAAGAGGCACGGAAGATGCAAAACGGTTCGCGGTCGTGTCAGAAATATGGGGCTCTCGCCAGGGGCAAGCGCGTCCAAGCCGTGCCAGCACAAGGCGCTATCGCGGCGCGGAAGTCGGTCAGGCTTTGTTTGCTTTCTTGTCGATCAGGACTGCCTGTTGCCACGGGCTTGGCGCCTTGTCGGTGCGGTGAATGCAGCCCACCCAGCAACAGGGGCGCTTGTTGCCTTCGACCAGTTCTTCAACGGTTCGGCGGATGCGCCGCTGCCGTGTCGCGACCTGCCTGGCATCGTCCACCCAGCAGATGAACTCATTGCGGCCGAGCGGTGTCAGATTTTCCCAGAGAGACAGGACTGCTGGATCTGCGGTGATAGCGGCCTTAAGGTCTTCAGCCGCCTGATGAACGGTTCCATGGGAGAATGCGCTTGTCATGGTGCCTCTCAGGCCGTCGGCGTTGTCGTGGGCGCCAGGGTGGCAGAAAGTGACGATGTCGTCCAATTTTGGCAGACGTCAGTTTCCTAACCGGCCCTGTTGAAGTGATCATAAATCAGCTGAGCCATAGCGCTGGAGATGCCGGGGACGGCTTCGAGATCGGTCAGGCTGGCGCGGCCGACGGCCTTGGCGGAGCCGAAGTGGGCGAGCAGGCTCCGCTTTCGGGTGGGGCCGATGCCCTCGATCTCGTCGAGCGGATTTTTGACCTGGTCCTTCTTGCGCTTGGCGCGGTGGGTACCGATGGCGAAGCGGTGGGCTTCGTCGCGCAGGCGCTGCACGTAGTAGAGCACCGGGTCACGGTGCGGCAGCATGAAGGCGTCGCGGCCCTCCATGAAGAATTTCTCGCGACCGGCGTCGCGTTCCTCGCCCTTGGCGATGCCGATAAAGGTCACCTGCTTGGGCAGGTTGAGCTCGGCAATGACGCCGCGTACGGCGCTCATCTGGCCGGCTCCACCATCGATGAACACCACATCGGGCCAGTCGGGCATGCCGGTGGCTTCATCCTCGGCGTCATTGTCGCTGTCGTTGGTGAGGCGAGTGAAGCGGCGGGTGAGCACTTCGCGCATCATGCCGAAATCGTCGCCGGCGGCGATGTCGGACTTGATGTTGAAGGTGCGGTAGAACTTCTTGGCGAAGC
>JAHJOS010000100.1 GCA_018820005.1 Alphaproteobacteria bacterium
CAACACGCTGTTTTTCGTCCAGTACGACCGCATCGACAGCTATTTCTTCGGCCTGCCCTTCCGCTCCAGCGGTCTGCCCGAAGGCCAGGAACTCGAGATCCTCAATTCGGTCAAGGATCTGGTGCCGCCCTCGGTGTTCACCGAGCCCTATACCAATCCGGTCGGTGGCGATTCCACCAAGCTGCGCGAAAACCTGCGCACCGCGCTGAACCTGCTCACCGAGGCAGGCTACAAGCTCGACGGCACCCGCCTGGTCGATGCCAGCGGCACCCAGCTCAGCTTTGAGATCCTGCTCAATGGCCCCACCATCGAGCCGGTGGCCGCCAATCTGGTGGCCAATCTGGCGCTCATCGGCGTCGAGGCCAAGGTGCGCTCGGTCGATAGCCCGCAATATATCAACCGCGTCCGCAGCTACGACTACGATGTCATCTACACCGGCTGGAGCCAGTCCTTCTCGCCGGGCAATGAGCAGCGCTACTTCTTCGGCTCCGACAGTGTCGACCAGGAAGGCGCCCAGAACTATGCCGGCATTGCCGACAAGGGCGTCGACGCGCTGATCGAACAGCTGATCGTCGCCAAGGATCGCGCCACCCAGGAAGCCACCGTCAAGGCGCTCGACCGGGTCTTGCTGCACCACCACTACATCGTGCCCAGCTACTCACTGCGCAATTCCCGCATCGCCCGCTGGGATCGCTTCAGCCACCCCGAGAACCTGCCCGAATTCTCCTCGGGCTTCCCCTCCATCTGGTGGTACGACGCCGAAAAAGCCGCCAAGACCGGCGGCACGCAGTAACCCCCAGGCCCGAGCCTTTTGGCCCCCGAACCCACAGTCATCCTCCTCCCCCTTCAGGGGGAGGTCGGGTGGGGGTGGACTGGCCCCAATCCTAATCGCCCTAACCAGGCTTGCGCGCCACCAGATCGATCAGCGCCGACTGCCCAGCATGCGCTGCCCCCTCGCTGAGTTCGGCGTCATAGCTCTCAAGCGCCAAAATCTCGAGAGCGCCAAACGCCTGCTGCAGCAGCTCTTCGGTATAGAGATTTTCCAGCTGCGACGGCCCGCCGGTTCCATAACTCAGCTGCTCGGGTCGATAGCCTTCAAGCAGCAGCAAGCCGCCGGGCTTGAGCGTGCGCACCATGCCCGCGAACATGGCCTCACGCATCACCGGCGGCGCGAACTGGATGAAGATCGCCGCAACCACATCAAACCTCGCCTCGGGCCAGTCATAGGCCGCGATATCGAGACACTGCGTGCGCAGGCTCACGTTCCGCTTGGCCGCCAGCCTGTCCGCCTTGGACAGGCCGATCGGCGAGGCATCGACCGCCAGCACATCGAGGCCCTGCTCGGCCAGAAACACGCCATTGCGCCCCTCGCCATCGGCCACAGACAGCGCCGAGCGATAACCCGCCAGCCGATGTCCATTGGCCGCCAGAAACGCATTGGGCGCCTCCCCGAAGATGTAGTCGTCGCGGCTATAGCGTTCATCCCAGAAGCTCATCGATCTCTGTCCCCGTCCTGGGCGTCTACGCCCGCCAACTAAACCACGGCAACTGCGCCATGGCCATGCGCGATCCCG
Source organism: Alphaproteobacteria bacterium (assembly GCA_018820005.1). Taxonomy (GTDB): domain Bacteria; phylum Pseudomonadota; class Alphaproteobacteria; order Rhizobiales; family Devosiaceae; genus Devosia. Next base: position 1,575 of record JAHJOS010000100.1, read on the forward strand.
CCATCATCGCGCGGTCCAGGTAACCTTTTCCGTCCCCAGCCGAATGGCTTGTCGATACCTGTCAGCGCGGAGACCCATTATGATGCTTAGCTTCAAGACCCTGATCGGGCTTGCCCTTGCCGGCCTCGCCTCGGGCGCCGCGCCGGCGTTGGCTCAGTCGCAGCCGCGCGCAGTCGTCGAGCTTTTCACCAGCCAGGGCTGCTCCTCCTGCCCACCGGCCAATGCCAATCTGATCACGCTGAGTCAGCGCCCCGACGTGCTCACCCTGAGTTATGCCGTCACCTATTGGGATCGTCTGGGTTGGAAGGATACGTTCGGCAAGCCCGAGTTCACCGACCGCCAGGTGGTCTATGAGCCGGCCCTCGACCAGTTCGGCCCCTATACGCCGCAAATGGTGGTCAATGGCGCAACCACTGCCGTGGGCAACCAGATTGCCCAGGTCGATGCCCTGCTCAACAACGCAATGCCGCTGGCCGGTCCGGCCCTCAGCCTGAACGGCTCGGACCTGACACTCGGCGCCGGCACCGCGCCAGCACAGGGCGCCGACGTCTGGCAGGTCAGCTATGATCCCAATGTGGTGGAAGTGCCGGTCGGGCGGGGCGAGAACTCTGGCCGGACCCTCCCGCACACCCATGTGGTGCATGAGCTGGTGCATCTGGCGGACTGGACCGGCGAACCACTTGCTCTCACCCTCAGATTACCGCCGTCAGGCCTGCGCACGGCTATCCTGCTGCAGGCGCCAAACGGCGGCCCGATCCTGTCGGCTATTACCAACTAGGGCGTACCCGCCCTAGTAATCGCGGTCGTAGAACACGCCCATGCTGGAATTGCCGTCCTGGCTGGCGGCGCCGGTCACCCTCAGATCGTCGGTGACATCAAGGTTGATGGTCACCTTGCTCTGCCCGCCGGCACCGGCCTGCACACCCAGATAGACATTGTCCTGGATATAGGCGCCCGCCTGTACGGCAACATTGCCCTTGCTGTCGGTCACCACATCGAGATCCGCCAGGCCCGCGGCGCTGCGCAGGCTGTCAACCAGCCCACCCCCGCCGCCGCCCACCAGCTCGGCCGCCGCCGCCGCCAGTCTGGCCAGCTGCAGTGGCGACAACTCGCTCATCGACCGCTTGAAAATCAGCCGGCTCAGCACTTCGTCCTGTGGCAGCATCGGGCTCGACGAGAAACTCACATCGATATTGGATGCGCGACCGGAAACCGTCACGAACACAGTGATGCCCTCGCCCTGCGTACGCGCCACCAGGTTCAGCATGGGATCGAGATCGCCCAGCAACGTCACCGTGCCGGAGTCAAAGGTCACCCGCTGCCCCAGGATCGCCAGGCGTCCACGATTGAGCGCAAAGGCACCCACTGGCTGGATATTGCCGATCGGCCCGGTGATCCGCACCGAACCGCCCACTTCGGCGTCCAGACCGCGCCCACGGATAAAGATCTGGTTGGGCGCGTTCACATTGATATCGAGCAGCAAGCCACTGGGCCGCGTCTGCGGGATAGGCGCACCACTGCGTTCGTCAATACGCGCGCGCAGCAAGGTCTGCTCCACGGCAGGCGGCGCCGCCAAATGATCCACATTGATCAGTGCCGCCCCACCACCCAGGCCGTCCGGCACAGTGATATCGGCCTTTTCCACCAGCACATTGCCCGACAGCAGGGGCGACCCGGTCAGATTGCCCGTCAGCGCCAGATCGCCCGACACGGTCGCCACGAACAGATTGCCATCGGCATAGCGCGCCGATTTCAGCGCCAGCCGCACATCGGCCGGGAACCCGCCCGTCAGACCAATAGTGCCTGAGCCAGCAACAGAGCCCCCCGTCGCCAGATTGGCGCTGAGCCGCTCAATGCGCAGGCTGGTGCCGTCAAGTAGCGCCGACGCCTCGATTCCCTGCAGCCGCAAATTCTGTTCCGGGTCGACATAGCCCGCGCCACTCGTCGTAACGCGTCCACTATATTGTGGCGCCGCCAGTGAGCCCGTGAGCTGGGCCGTCACATTGACAACGCCACTGAGCTGACCACCGCGGTCTGCGACAAACCGGTTGCCCAACGCTAGGGGAGCCGATCCGGTCAGCGCCACATTGAGCCCATTGCCGCTCAAAGGAATGGCGCCCGAACCGTTGATGGCCAAGCCGCCCTGGCCATTGGCCCGCAGCGCTGCCAGCGTCACCGTGCCGTTGCGGAAACCGCCGTTGGCCGTAACGCTCAGCGGCGCAATACCAAATTCGCCGATCGCCGCAGCGTTGATGCCGTCAGCCTGCGCCGTGAACTGCACCTGCGGATCAGCGCCTGTGCCACCAATCTGCGCCTGTCCGTTCAGCGTGCCCGCCAGGCCCAGTTCCGGCATGATGGTATTGGCAATCGAGAGCGGCAATGCCCTGATGTCGAGGGCGATATCAAGCGCCTGTCCCGCCGACCCGCTCGCCGTAATCGAGCCAGACCCGACATCGAACCGCACCGCGTTCAGCGTCACATTCGATCCAGCCACCTGCACCACGGTCGGCTGTGCCAGCCGGGCCGATAGCTGGCCCTGCTGCAACTGCGCCCGGTCGAGCGCCAGCCGATAGCCCGTGTCAATCGGCGTCAGCGCGCCCGCAACATCGACATTGGTGCCGGTCGCCAGCGCCGCCTGGGCGTCAAAACTGGTGGTATCACCACTCTGGTTGGCCTTTGCCGTCAGCGTATTGATGTCCAACCCCGCCGCTGCCACGCCGCTGGCGTTGATCGCGCCATCAATCACCGGCACCCCGAACAGGTCCCCCACGGTGGCCGATATATCGGCAGCGCCGACCGCAATATCGTTGACCGCCAGGCCCCGCACATCGGCCCGCACCGAGGCGCTCTGCTTGGCGCCATCGGGCGCCAGCGTCACTTCGGCATTCACGGCACCCTTGGCGTCGAGCAAGGCCAGCGCCGCCGCCACCGACACATCCGGCGAAACAACCGTGAGCCCACCGTCGACCAGCCCGGTCAGCAGCGTCCGCGTCAAGCCGCCGCTGATGCGCGTGCCCGCCGCCTGGAAGTCGATATTGGCCAGCGCCTGCTCGGCGTCCGTTAGCCGCACATCGGCGCCAAGGCTGGTGCGATAACCGTCAAGCGCCGCCCCGCCACTGATCTGTCCGACCAGACCCGTCTTGCTATATTGCCCGGCAAAGCCCAATGCGCCATCGCGCAGTGCGCGTCCCGCCAACGCGCCGTCGGCAACTTTGGCATCCAGCTTGAGGTCGATAATGCTGTCGGCGCCCTTGGCGGTGCCCACCACGGCCAGCGCGCCCCGCGCCTGGTCCGACAGCAGCGCCAGATCGCTGAGATCCAGATTGAAGGCAAAATCGGCCAGTGCATTGGAATAGGTACCATTGGCCAGCATTTGCACCTGGTCATTGGCAATTCTGAAATTGTCCGCCGTCAGGCCCTTTTCGTCGCGCGCCACCCGGCCAGTCAACGCAACTGTGCCCTTGAGCAGCCCATCGGCCACCGCATCGTCAATGGCCAGATTGGTCCCCTTGCCATCCAGCGTCAGGTCGAATCCGCCGCTCAGCGGCTTGATCGCACCATTCGCCTTTAGCGACAGCCCACCCGCCAAAGTGCGATCCGCCAGCCCCGAGAATGGCGCGATGCTGGTGGTATCCACCCCGATGTCGCCATTGAAATCGAGCCCATCCAGCTGCCCGGAAAGCACCGTCGTCAAGACGCCACCCACCACGCGCAATTGCGCCAGCTGCACCGGCTTGCCGGCCTCATAAAGCCCGGCAATGCCAATGCCGATACTCTTGCCCAGCGCGGCCTCGACGGCATCGGAGGCGGCAATGCCGCTCAGCGCGCCATCGCCATTGAAGGTCACCATGCGCTGGCTCGGATCGTCCAGCGCGCTGGCGACGCCCCCCACGGTGAGCGCCAGTCGCTCCGCCGCAAAGCCCGGCTGGGCAAAGCCGGCGATCGTCACATTCGATGTCCAGTCCTGTGGCCCGCTCGCATTGGCGCCACCAAAATTGACGCTGACTTCTGCCGATTGCACCGTCGTGGCGCCGCCCGGAACAGGCAGGATCACGGCACTGCCCGTGCTGTCCGACACAACCGCATCAAGCGTCAGCTGCCGCAGGAAATTGTCTGCCGTGGTCTCCGCCGATGCCTCGAGCGCCAGCTGCCCCCCGCTCAGCCGCAAACCGCTGATCGAGAGCCCGCCGGCGCTGCGCACCAGCGCATTGGCGCTCAACGCCGTTTCCGCACCAAAGAAGGCCCGATAAGGCGCAGCCACCAGGGTTGACAGCGGGCCATGCAGATCGGCCGCCACGGCAAAGCCCTCCGGCTGCTGGCGCACGGTGGCCAGGCCACTCAGCGCCGTCTGGCCATTGGCCTACAATTCCAGCTCGGTCCGCAGATCGGCGATCGGTCCCTTACCGGTCAGGTTCAGCGTCACCGCCGGCTTGTTCTCGATACTGAGGAGATTGGCCATCACGCCATTTTCCGGCTCCACCAGCGACAGCGCCAGGTCAACGCTGCTGTCGGCATTGGTATAGGCGAGGTCTAGGTTCAGCGTTCCGCCCGGACCATCAAGACGAACAATATCAACCTTGGTCGTCAGATTGCCGCCATCCAGCGCAAACGAACCAGCAACAGAGACTTCCGAGCCCAGCCCGAAAACGCCCTCGCCAAAGCTCACCTTGGGCACGCTCAATTGCTCGAGCGAAATGGCCACCGGAAACTGCGGCACCGAGAACCCACCCGCTTCAGCCGGGGGCAGATCCATCTGGTCGCTGGGCACCGCATTGCGCAGATACTCGATGGAATCGGCCGTCAGCGAGCGCACATCAAGTCGCCCGGTAAACAGCGCCGCCTGGTTCCAGTTCAGCCGCGCATTGGTCACGCGCAGCCACACGCCCTGTTCGTCCGAAATGGTGATATGGCGCACCGAGACGTCCGAACCCAGCGCCCCATCGATGTTGGAGATGCGGATCTGCCGCTCAGGCGTCGATAGCCGGTCCTGCACAAAGCTGGTCAGCCAGTCTTTCTGCTGGTCCTCGCTCATGGTCAGCACGTCTTGCGCCACCAGCGCCACCGGTGCCGCCAGCCCGCACACAGCCAGCAGGATAATCCAGAACCGCCGCATCAGAATGCCTGCCCAATCCCGACATAGACAGCATACTCAGGGTCGCCCGGCTTCTTGTTGAGTGGCAGGGCCACATCCAGACGCAAAGGGCCCAGCCCGGTGTAATAGCGCACGCCCAGACCCGCGCCGATCCGCAGATCACTCAGCCCTGGAAACACGTCCGCCGCGACATAGCCGCCGTCGACAAAACCCACCACGCCGATATTTTCGGTCACCTTGGCGCGCGCCTCCAGCGATCCTTCGAGCAGATAGCGCCCGCCTGTCACGCCGCCCGCACCATTGTCCACGCCAATCGATTTAAAGCCATAGCCGCGCACTGAACCGCCGCCACCGGCAAAGAACAGTTTGTCGGGCGGAATTTCTGCCAGGCTCGGCCCCAGCAGAACACCGGCCTTGATTCGGCCCGCCAGCACATAGGGGTCATTCTCGCCAAAGCCGAAATACGTGCGCCCTTCCAGCGTCGCCCGTGCCGCGGCATTGCCATAGCGCGCCTCATAGAACGGCTCGAGCGTACCCTGGGCATACCAGCCCGATGTCGCATCCACCCTGTCGTTGCGGAAATCCAGCGTCGCGCCGCTATAGAGCCCGGCCGTGGCGAAGTCGCGCGTGCCGAACGCATCGTCAAAACGGTTCCGCTCGAACTGGGCGCCACCTTCAAAAGCAATCTGGTCGGTCAGGAAATGGTTCAGCCCCAGCTTGCCGCCGGCCGAGGTCTCCGTATAGGTCGGGTAAACCGTCCGTTCCGCCGAGATCGAAGCGACCAGGTCGGTGTCCGGCGTCAGCACGCCCGGCTTGGTGAAGGTGCCGCCGAACATATAGTCGAACTTGGCCGTGTCGATCGGGAAGGCGATGCTGGCCACCCGCGCATCCAGGCGCAGCCGCTCGGCCTGCCCGAACAGATTGCGCCACAGATGATAGGCCTCAAGCCCCAGCCCATCGATCGAGGCATAGGTGGCGCCAAAGCCGAACCTTGCGCCGGGCAATTCCTGCACGATCAGCTTATAGGGCAGCAGGCCATCGGCCCCCACCGATTCGGCTGCCTCCAGTCGCGCCGCCCGGAACACTTCCAGCCGGTCCAGCCGTTTTTGCGCCCGCGCAACCTCGTCCGGATCATATTGTTCGCCCACGGTCAGTCCCGTCTGGCGCCTTACGAACTCGGGGTCCATCCGTTCGGTCCCGGTCATCGTGACATCACCAAACGCAGCCAGCGGACCGGGCGCGACCGTAATGGTCACGTCGACCGTGGAACTGGCATGATCGGCAACCACATCGCGCGTTGCGATCTTTGCCGTGGCATAGCCCTGTTGCCGCCAGGCTTCCAGCGCCAGCGTCTCTGCCCGCAGGATCACACTTGATCGCGCGATTTCTCCGGTGCCGAAGCCACGCGTCGACGGCAGCTCGACCTGATCGAACGGATCGCTCGTTGGTTGGGCCTGATTGATGATGTTGACGCTATTGAAGCGGAACAGCGGCCCCGGATCGACCACCAGCGCCACATCGACGGGGTTGGGCAGTTTGACATCAGGCGCCAGCTTGGCCGCTTCCTGCCCGCCGACCCGGATGCTGACCGTGCCCCCGTAATAGCCTTCATTGTAGAGTGCCGCGACAATCCGGCGATAGTCGCCACGGGCCTTGGACAATAGCCCGGCAGCCCCCGACGCGGGCTCGCCTGCATCAGCGACCAGCGCCGATGCGCTGCGCACCACGCCCTCAAGCGCGCTGTCAGCATTGACCGTGACAACGACACTATAGGGCTGCGGGTCGACAATCACCGCTGCGGCATCAACCGCATTGGGATCTTCGAACAGCCTGATGCCGAAAATTTCAAACGCGGACGCCGGGGCCACGGCAAGACCGAAGCCGGCCGCCGCAACGCACAAAGCGCCAATACTCGTTACCAGACGCGCGATTTGCAGTGGACCAGTTCCCGCCCGTTACGCTTCAACCAGATGAGGCTGTCGCTAAATTAGCCGATTGGGACGCAACATAGTGTTAATAATGCGCGCCCGCCTGCCGAGCAGACGTGAGTATGTCAGCACTTTAGGTCGCGCAGGCCACATCAGACAAGCAATGACCGCTTTGGGGCCAAAAAAGTGATCGGATTTGCCCGGCGTCCTTGGGAAAGCCGCCTTTATTCGCGCGCCAGCGCCTCCACAGGGTCGAGCCGGGCTGCCGAGCGCGCCGGCATGAAGCCGAACACCACCCCGATCACGCTCGCCGAGACGATCGCCAGCACAATCGATTCCGTCGAATAGGACACCACCGCGCCCGGCACCAGCGTGGTCAGTAAGGCCCCGAGCCCGAAGCTCAGCCCCACCCCAGCGGCGCCGCCGACAA
>JAHJOS010000010.1 GCA_018820005.1 Alphaproteobacteria bacterium
CGGCGAAGATGCGCTCGACATTGGGCGGCGCCATGGCCAGCAGCTCCGGCGACACCAGCGCGTCGTGCACGATCACATCGGCCTGGCCCATGCCGGAAAAGGCCAGCAGCGAAACCAGCCCCGGCCCGCCGGGCCCTGCTCCTACCAGCCACACCGTCCCCGGCTCCAGTCGCGGGAAGTCGGCGTGGTCAAGCGCAGCAAAGTGCCCCTCGCGCTTTGGTTTGCGGATCCAGCCAAACATCAGCACCGGCTCCATAGGTGCGTGCGCAGCGTCAGGCCGCGACCTTTGCGCGCTTGTGAGCCTTCCTGCGAACGGGCACAGTTCGCTTCGGGAGGCAAAAGACGTCGATGAATATCCTGATCCTGGGCGGCACGGCAGAAGCCCGCGACCTGGCGGACCGTCTGGTGGCGCTGGGCCATGATGTCACCACCTCGCTGGCCGGCCGCACTCAGGCACCGTTGATGCCGCAAGGCGCCGTGCGTGTCGGTGGCTTCGGAGGCGTTGCCGGGCTGGCAGCGGCTCTGCGTGCAGGTGCAGCCGATTGGCTGGTCGATGCTACCCATCCCTATGCCGGGCAGATTTCGTTCAATGCCGTGGCCGCCGCGCGCGAAACCGGCGTGCCGCTGCTGCGCATCCTGCGTCCAGCCTGGACGCCGCCGGATGGCGCCAATTGGATCCATGTCGAAACGGCGGCCGAGGCCGCAGCCGCGCTGCCGACAGGCGCCCGTGTGCTGCTGACCACCGGCCACACCGGCCTGCCGCAGTTCCTCGAGCGCGACGACTGCCAGTTCATCGTGCGGCTGATCGAGACGCCGGCCCTGGCCATCCCGCCGCATGCGCGCCTGCTGCAGAGCCGCCCACCCTATGGACTGGCCGACGAGATCGCCCTGATGGATGGCGAGAGAATCACTCATCTGGTCACCAAGAATTCGGGTGGCGGACAGACGGCGGCAAAGCTGGATGCAGCCATGCGGCTGGGGGTCAAGGTCATCATGATCGCGCGCACCGCCTATGGCCCGGCATTCGAGGTCGACAGCGTCAACGCCGCTGTCGGGCGGCTGAGCGCAGCGGGCTGACCGAAACGCGTCACCGCAAAATCCGGCGCGCAGCGTGCCAGGGCGCAGGTCGCCAGTGCCGACTTGCGTTTGGGCACGATGATCTCACCGGCCTGGGCTGCCACCGCTTCAGCTAAGCCAGGCACGTCGCCCGTCAGGTCATCGTCCGTCAGCAGGCGCAGCGGCACATCGAAATGCGTGGCGAGCGCCGCCAGTTGGGGCGCGCCCTGCTTGCGGACATGGGTGGCAATGGCAGTCAATTGATCAGGCGACAGACCGGCTTCGGCGAGGCATGCAGAGATCAGCGCCAATACGTCATCGGCGCTGGCAGCTGAAGCGAAGCCGATACCGGCCACGATGCCTTCTGTGCGGGGTGCAACCGCCACGAAATATGCCGTCATCATCGCCTCTTGGACAAAGAGGCAGGTTCGCTCAAGACCGTTGCAGCTCCGGGGTTGGTCCCCGATTTGGGTCGACCGCACCGAATTCTGTTTCAGTTCCTTCGTGGGAACTCTGCGCATAACCGGTTCTAGGTGCACGGAAGCGCTTGGTCAATCAATGGGTTGGCACCTATGCGCTGCAGATAAGAATGCTTCTGAAAATGATTTGCAAATTCAAGGACTTGTCGCACCGCGCAACGGCGGCTATGGGCTTTATCTACACCAAGGCAGGACCTGCGCATGACCGCCACCGCAAAACGGACGTTGACCATTGCCGCCGCCAGCCTGGTGGTCAGCGTTGTCGTGCTGGCGCTCAAGATCCTGGCCTGGCGCGTTACCGGCTCGGTGGCGCTGTATTCGGACGCGCTTGAGTCCATCGTCAATGTGGTCACCGCCATCGTGGCGCTGGTCGCTGTCTGGCTGGCGCAGAAGCCGGCCGATGCCGCCCTGCCTTATGGCTATCACAAGGCCGAATATTTCTCGGCCGTCATCGTGGGCGTCATGATCATCGTTGCGGCGATCCTGATCGTGCGCGAAGCCGTGTTTGGCTTCCTCTCGCACGAATTGCCCGATGCGCCCGTCCAGGGCATTGCCATCAGCGTGGTGGCCACGGCCATCAATGTGGTCTGGGCCCTGGTGCTGATCCGCTACGGTCGGCGCGTGCGCTCGGTGTCGCTGGAGGCCGATGGCAAGCACCTGATGACCGACGTGGTCTCGACCGGCGGCGTGCTGGTCGGCCTGGCGCTGGTCTATCTCACCGGCTGGGCGCCGCTCGATTCGATCCTGGCGGGCCTGGTGGCCCTCAACATCCTCTGGTCGGGCTGGGGTGTCATCCGCGACAGCGTCGGTGGCTTGATGGACGTAGCCGTCCCCAAGGATACCCAGGCCACCATCCGCGAAGTCATCGCCACCAATGCCGAGGGCGCCATCGAGGCCCATGACATCCGCACCCGCCAGGCGGGCCGCATGACCTTCATCGATTTTCATCTCGTGGTGCCCGGCTCGATGACGGTGGATGCCGCCCACACCATCTGCGACGCCATCGAGGCCAAGCTGCGCGAAGCCGTTCGTGAGGTGCAGGTCACCATCCATGTCGAGCCCGAGAACAAGGCCAAGCATGCCGGCATCGTGGTGGTCTAGAGGGCCGAGCAAAAAGACAGCACTGACGCCTTGCAGCCGCGTACGGCAGGTAGCACATCTTGTCCAGGAGGCAGGATGGACGCAGTACCAAGTCTTTATCAATGGGTGGGTGGCATCGCAGCGCTGGAACGCCTGACCGCGCTGTTCTACCGCAAGGTTGCGCTTGACCCCGAACTGGGGCCGGTTTTTGCGACGATGAGCCCGGAGCATCCGGCGCACGTTGCTGCTTTTCTTGCCGAAGTGCTCGGCGGTCCGCCGCTCTATTCGGAGCGCCACGGCGGCCACCCGGAGATGATCCGCCACCATCTGGGCAAGCACCTGACCGAGCGCCTGCGGCGACGCTGGATCAACCTGCTGCTCGATAGCTACGCGGAGCTCGAGATGCCTGCTGACCCGGAATTCGCATCAGCGCTGGTGAGCTATCTCGAATGGGGTAGCCGCATGGCAGTGCTCAATTCCGTCGATGGCGCCAATCCCGGCCTGCACGATCCGATGCCGAAATGGGGCTGGGGCGAGGTCAAAGGACCCTATCGCCCCGGGCAGGAATAGCATTGCGGCGCAGGCGTAATGGCGGCAAAATGGCTGTCATGCGCTTGATGATGTTGCTTTTTGCCGGCCTGTTTGTCTCGACAGCTGCGGCGGGTAGCGAGCCCTACGCCAATGAGCGGTTCGGATATAGCATCAGCATACCGGATGGCTTTGCCGGCCAGGGCGAGAGCGAGAATGGCGACGGCCAGACTTTTGTCATCGAAGGAAAACCCATCGACCTGCTGGTCTGGGGCGGCAATCTGATGGAGCCCGACTTCGAGAGCGAAGTCGCCGCCGCCATGGGCTATACCGAAGAGGCCGGCTGGAACCTGACCTATCAGGCCAGCACGCCGCGCTGGGCCAGTTTCTCGGGCACGCAGGGTGGCCGCATCCTCTACCAGCGGCTGATACTGCTCTGTGACGGCACTAGCTACGCGTCGTTCCGCCTGGAATATTCCGTGCGCGACCGGGCGGAGATGGACCCCGCCGTCGAGCAGATGGTCGCCTCGCTCAAGGCCGGCGCCTGCTAGAACTCGATCCCGGTCTGCGCCTTCACCCCGGCGCGGAAATGGTGCTTGATCTCGGTCATTTCAGTGACCAGATCGGCGATCTCGATCAGCTCGTCCTTGGCATTGCGCCCGGTGACGATGACATGGGTATCGGCGGGCTTGTTCTTGAGGAACTCCACCACCTCCTCGATCGGCAGATAGTCATAGCGCAGGCAGATGTTGAGCTCGTCGAGCAGCACCATTTTGTAGCTGGGGTCCGAGATCAGAAGTTTGGCCTGTTCCCAGGCCTTGCGGGCAGCGGCCAGGTCGCGCTGGCGGTCGGCGACGTCCCAGGTAAAGCCCTCGCCCATGGCATTGATGGTCACCAGCTCGGGAAACTTCATCAACACGTCGCGCTCGCCGGTTTCCCACACGCCCTTGACGAACTGCACCACGCCCACCTTGTAGCCATGGCCCAGCGCGCGGAACACCATGCCAAAGGCCGCCGTCGACTTGCCCTTGCCCTTGCCGGTGTGGACGATCAGCAGGCCCTTTTCCTGCGTCTTGGTGGCGAGAATCCGGTTCCGCGCCTCCCGCTTCTTTTTCATCTTTTCGGCATGATAGGCGTCGCGCTCCGCCTCGCTCATCAGGTCGGGTTTCTTGAGGGGGTTTTTGGGCAGATCGGTCATGCAAGGCGCTCCGCGTGGGCGATGATGAGGCGCGCCGTTTCGGCGGGCTCGGTCAGTGTGGTGTCGAGGTCGATGCGATTGGGATGCTCGATCCGCAGCAGTGGCTCGGCCTGCCGCTTGCGCCAGGCGCTGTCGACATCGGTGTGCTTGAGCCGTTCAGCGCGTTCGGGCGTGCCAACGCGCGCCGCATGCGCCGCATCGGACGCCGTCAGCAGCACGGGCACGAAGACATTGCCGCGCCGCTCGGCCACGGCTTTGACCTGCTCATAGGCTTCGCGATCCCCCGGATCACTGTCGAGCAGGCAATTGGTCAGCACGAAGCTGGTGTCGGGCGGCGTCATGGTCTCGATGGCCTTGAACGCCTGGTCACGGATGACGCCGATCAGGTCCCACACACCCTGCGGCAGGGGCGTTTTGCCATCGGCGCGGATCAGCGAGAAAATGACATTGTTGGCCAGGTGATTGTCGAACAGCCGCGCATCGGTCGCCGCACAGATGGCCCTGGCCGTCGTCAGCTTGCCCACGCCATAGTGGCCGATGAGATAGATGATGGTGTTGTTCATGTCGCCTCCCCCGCGAGCAGAGCGTAGGCCGAGTTCGAGCGCGGGGTCCACAGCCCGCGCTCGCGCGCGTCGTTGAACTTGGCGATCAGCTCGTCATAGCCATGGGCGTTGCTGGACTGGATGAAGCCGCGCGTCGCCTCGTCCTCGATGAAGGCCTCAAAGGCCAGGTCGAAGTGATGCGTCTTGACCGCGCCGGTGGTGGCGGCAAAGGCGAACATGAAATCGACCGTGGCGATGATCTCGAAGGCGCCGCGATAGCCGTGGCGCTTGACGCCATTGAGCCATTTCGGATTGACCACGCGCGACCGCATCACTTGGCTGATCTCCTCCTCCAGCGTCTTGATCAGCGGCCGTTCGGGGCGCGAGTGGTCATTGTGATAGGCCGCGGGCTGGCGCCCGGTCAGCGTCTCGGCTGCCACC
>JAHJOS010000101.1 GCA_018820005.1 Alphaproteobacteria bacterium
AAGAGCTGGCAGCGGTTCCGCTATGTCACCTGGCCCGGGCTGCGCAACGTCAACATCTTCCTGCTTATCATCACCACCATCGGGGCGCTCAAGCTCTTCACCCAGGTCAATATCCTGACCAAGGGTGGGCCCAATGGGGCGACGACCACCATCATCCAATACCTGTTCCAGCAGGGCTATGCGATGCAGAAGGTCGGCTATGCCTCGGCGGTGGCAGTGTTCTTCTTCCTCGCCGTCACCGCTATTGCGCTGCTGCAGCGCAGGTTCCTCAAGAACGAGGGAGAGGCATGATGCGTGCAATCTATGTTCCGCGCGGCGCCGTACTGCCGCTGATCTTTGCCGGCATCATCGCTTTGGGCGTGCTGCTGCCGCTGATGATGATGGTGACGATCAGCCTCAATCCCAACGAGCAGGACATCATGGTGTCCATGGGTTCGATCCGCTCCTTCATCCCGCAGGTCTTCTCGCTCGAGAACTATGTGCAGGTGTGGACCGATCCCGTGCATCCGTTTGCCCGCTATCTGGGTAACACCCTGCTGATCACCGCATCGACGCTGGTGCTGTCGATCCTGTTCAACTCCATGGCGGCATTCGTTCTGGCGCAGGGCACGCTCAAGGTGCGCAAGCTTGTGATGATCCTGATCCTGGCGACCCTTGCCGTCCCTGGCGAAAGCCTGGTGCTGCCGCAGCTGATGCTCGCCAGTTGGGCCGGACTGATCGACAGCTATCAGGTGCAGATCATCCCCGGCGTCGCCAATGCCATGTCGATCTTTCTCTTCTACCAGTTCTTCTCGCGCCTCCCCAAGGAGCTGATCGAGGCGGCGCGGATCGACGGTTTCTCGTTTTTCCAGATTTACCGCTATGTCGCCATGCCGTTATCCAAGCCCGTGATCTCGGCGATTGCCGTGTTGCAGTTCCTTGAGATCTGGAACGCCTGTCTGTGGCCGGTCATGGTCACGCGCGGACCGGAATACCGCCCGCTCTCGGTGGCAATGTCGGCCTATTTCGGCACCAACCAGGCGTCCTGGGGCAATATCATGGCCTTCGCGGTGTCGATGGCCGTCCCCGTCATCCTGTTCTTCCTCATCATGCAACGCCAGTTCATCGCTTCGGTGATGAGCTCGGGTGTCAAAGGTTAGTCCGACGTGTCCGAAAAATTCCGTCCGCAGTTTCACTTCGCACCGCGCGCCGGCTGGATGAACGATCCCAATGGGTTGATCCGGGTCGACGGCGTCTATCACCTGTTCTTCCAGCACGATCCCGACAGTGCGCTGCAAGGCCCGATGCATTGGGGCCACGCCCGCAGCACCGACCTGGTGCATTGGGAAGAGCTTGCCGTAGCGCTCTATCCGACCGCGCTGGGCACCTGCTTTTCCGGCAGCGCGATCGAGACGGCAGAGGGTGCGCTCAAGCTGTTCCACACCGCTCACCAGAGCGTGGATGGCCGTGACTTCCAGACGCAATGCCTGGTCCATGCCGACCGCGCGCTTACCAGCTTCACCAGTGAGCCGGCCAATCCCGTCATCGACAATCCGGGCCTTGAGTGCTTCCGCGATCCCAAGGTGATCTGGCACGCGGCCACGGCCCGCTGGATCATGGCCGTGACCCTGGGCCAATCCATCGGCTTTTACTCCTCGACCGATTTGGTTGATTGGCGGTTCGAGAGCGCGTTCGGCGAGGCGGACGGGCGCCATAGCGATGGCCCTTGGGAATGTCCCGATCTGCTTGCCATGCAGGCGCCCGACGGGTCCGAACACTGGGTCCTGCTGGTGGGTATCGGCTCTGGCGCTTACGGCGCGGGTTCAGGCAGCCAGTATTTTATCGGCCAGTTCGACGGCCACCGCTTCGTCAATGCGAACACGCCGGAAACCGAACTCTGGCTCGACTATGGGCGCGACTTCTACGCCGCTCAGAGCTTTTTCGATCGTTCCGGTGCTGTGCCGGTCAATATCGCCTGGGCCAGCAACTGGCTCTATGCCCGCAGCACGCAGACTCAGGCCTTCCGCGGGGTCATGTCCCTGCCGCGGGAGATGGACCTGGTCGAGAAACCGGATGGTCTTCGTGTCGCCCAGCAGATACCGGAAGGCGTCAAGCAGGCCTTCGGGTCTACTGCCGGGGCCAGCGGAAGCTATAGGCAGGATATCGCGCTCAACCTCGGCATCGGCGAACAGGGCGCCATTGCCCTGTTTGGCGAGCGGGAACCGCATTTCGTCGTGCATCGGACTTCGGACCTGACCGCCACGGTCCAGACCATCCGCGCCGAGGTCGCCGGCATGCCCGATTTTGCGCACGACTACCTCGTCGAACTCGCCTATCCCGCCAATGGTCCCCTCACGCTTGAGCTTTATGTCGACCGCGGCTTGGTCGAACTGGGCACCTGCGATGGGCTGGTCTGGGTCACCAATTTGTTCTTCCCCGAGCATCCGGCCGGGGCCATTGCCGTCACCACCCTGCAGGCGTTCGAAAATGCCTAGGGCAGGGCGCCGGCTCCTCGCTGTCCTCCTCGCCACGACCCTTCTTGGCGCGGCTGCGCATGGGCAGCAGTCCGTCTATTTCGCAGGGGAAGCGGCAGGCGTCGGCGACCCGAACCCCTATGCAGAAGACGGCGTCTATTCGGTGTTCTACCTGCAGAACAAGGGCCGCCATCCCTGGTGGATGACGCAGACCAGTGACCTGGCCAGCTATTCAGCGCCCGTCGAAGCTATTCCGGTGGGCGAAGCCGGCGCACCGGACTTTTGGACTGGCTCGGGCAGCGTGGTCCGCGCCGGGGACGGGCAGTACCACATCTTTTATACCGGCCATGATCCGGAGGGGCAGCCCAAGGAAGTGACCATGCACGCCAGTGCGTCCGCCCTTGGCGGCCCGTGGCAAAAGCATGCCGCGGATAGCTTTTCGGGCCTGCCGACGTACAGCGAATGGGATTTCCGCGATCCCTTCGTGTTCTGGAACACCGAGGCCGATGCCTGGTGGATGCTGATGACCACGCGGTACGCGGACAAGGCCGCTATCGGTCTTTATTCCTCGCCTGATCTCTCCACCTGGACAGCGGATGGGCCGCTCTACAGCGAGGTTTCAGAGCTTAACCTCGAAGTGCCAGACCTGTTTCCGGCAGGCGATGACTGGTTCCTGCTCTATTCCGATCAGCGCGGCAATTCCCGGCAAGTGCGGTACCTCAGCGCCGCCAGCAGTGGCGGCCCCTATGCCTATGGCCCCTTCGACGCGCTCGACGGCAAGGGGTTTTATGCCGGCAAGTCTGCCGGAGATGAGGATGAGCGCCTGTTGTTCGGCTGGGTGCCGCACAAGCAGCTGCGCAAGGATGCGATGGACTTTGTCTGGGGCGGGGACCTGGTGGTGCACGAACTGGAGCGCAGCGGCGACGGCACGCTGGGTGTGCACCTGCCCGACATGATCCGCGCCCAGTTCGACACCGAACGGCAGGCGATCGGGCTCGAGGCCACCGATCTGGGCGGCGCGGATACGCCACTGCTGGTCACAACCACGCTGGATATTGGCGCAGGGGACCGCTTTGGCGTCGCCCTGACGGCGGAAAACAGCGGCCGTGTCAGTTCCATTGTTCTCGACAACGCACTGGGCGTGGCCAGCTTCCTTTACAATGACGACAGCACCTTTGCGCCATCAGTGCGTTATCCGGTGCCCGAGGATGGCCGCTATGGGCTCGACCTTGTCATTGATCCCGTGCTGGGGCTTGGGATCCTCTATATCAACGATTTCCGCGCGCTGAGCTTCCGCTACTACAAGGTCGCCGGCACCAAGCTGTCCCTATTTTCCGACACCGGATTCACCGCGCTTGAAGGGTCGGTCTTCACCCGAACACGCGACACCGAGGAGGCCAAAAATGGCTGATGTACGTCTTTCATCCGTTCGCAAGGGCTATGGCGCTGTGGAGGTCATCCCCGAGCTCGACCTGACCATCGAGGATGGCTCGTTCACTGTGCTGGTTGGCCCATCCGGCTGCGGCAAGTCCACGCTGCTGCGCATGATTGCGGGCCTTGAGGAGGTCACGGCGGGCAGCATCACCATTGGCGGAGAGGACGTGACGCATCGTGATCCGTCCGAGCGCGGCATTGCCATGGTGTTCCAGAGCTATGCGCTCTACCCGCATCTGACGGTGGCCGAGAACATCGCCTTCGGGCTGCGCGTCCGCCGCGTCG
>JAHJOS010000102.1 GCA_018820005.1 Alphaproteobacteria bacterium
ATCAATTCGACGCTGTTCTATACCCTCTATCTCTATCAGGAGGCCTTTGCCTTCTTCCGCATGGGCTACGCTTCGGCGCTGGCCTGGGTCTTGCTGGCACTGGTGGGTGTTTTCACCGCCGTCTCCTTCCTTTCGTCCAAATATTGGGTGCACTACGATGAGTGATGCTTCCTCCGGGCTGACCGTCGTCACCGGCGTTGTCTCGCCGACCCGCAAGCGCATCACCACCGTGCTTGTCCATGTCGCCCTGATCGCGGCCTCGATCTGCATGCTCTATCCGCTGCTCTGGCTGCTGGCGGCGTCGTTCCGCCCCGAAAACGAGATTTTCACTTCGGCCAGCATCATTCCCTCGTCCTGGAGCATCGATTCCTATATTCGCGGCTGGAATGGCCTGCGCACCGGCTTTGGCACCTTCTTCACCAACAGCTTCATCATTTCGGGCCTGTCGGTGGTGGGCAATGTTCTGGCTTGCTCCATGGCGGCCTTCGCCTTTGCCCGCCTCGAGTTCAAGGGCAAGAGCTTCTGGTTCGCCATGATGCTGATGACGCTGATGCTGCCCTATCAGGTGACGTTGATCCCCCAATACGTGCTGTTCCGCAGCCTGGGCTGGGTCAATACCTTCCTGCCGCTGGTGGTGCCAAAGTTCCTGGCGGCTGACGGCTTCTTCATCTTCCTGATGGTGCAGTTCTTCCGTGGCCTGCCCAAGGAGCTCGACGAGGCGGCCCAGATGGATGGCTGCTCGCCCTGGCGCATCTACTGGAAGATCATCCTGCCGCTGTCGACGCCGGTTCTGGCAACCGCTGCCATCTTCACTTTCATCTGGACCTGGGACGATTTCTTCGGGCCGCTCATCTATCTGAGCGAGATGAAGTCCTACACCGTCATGCTGGGCCTGCGCACCTTCACCGACAGCACCGGCGAAAGCGACTTCGGCGGGCTGTTCGCCATGAGCGTGCTCAGCCTCGTGCCCATCTTCCTGTTCTTCCTCTTCTTCCAGCGACTGCTCATCGAGGGCATCGCCACCACCGGTATGAAACGCTAGACCTATGACCGATATCAAGTTTGCCGCCATCGGCATCAATCACGCCCATATCTATGGCCAGGTCGACTGCCTCAAGCGCGCTGGCGCTCAGTTCGTCGCATTCCATGCCGTGGAAGACGATCTGGCCGCTGCCTTCGCCGCCAAGTTCCCCGAGGCGCGCCGCGTCGCCGACCCCAGGGAAATCCTCGAAGACGGCTCGATTTCCATCATCACCACGGCTGCGATTCCGGCCGATCGCGCCGCCATTTCGATTGCGGCCATGCAGCACGGCAAGGATGTGCTCTCCGACAAGCCGGGCATGACCACTTTCGCCCAGCTTGACGAGATCAAGCGCGTTCAGGCCGAGACCGGCCGCATCTATGGCGTACTCTATTCCGAGCATTTCGAAGTGCGCGCTGCCGTCGAGGCTGGCAATCTGATTGCCCAGGGCGCCATCGGCAAGGTCGTCAACACGGTCGGCCTTGGCCCGCATTCGCTGCGCCTGAACAACCGTCCCGACTGGTTCTTCACCCGCCAGCGTTACGGCGGCATCCTGTGCGATATCGGCAGCCACCAGTTCGAGCAGTTCCTGTTCTTTGCCGACGCCATGGACGCCGAAGTTGTGTCCGCCAGCGTCGCCAATCGCGGTCATCCCGATAAGCCCGGCCTGCAGGATGTGGGCGATGTGCATCTCAAGACTGCCAACGCCTCTGGTTATGTCCGCGTTGACTGGTTCACGCCAACGGGCCTGCCCACCTGGGGCGATGGCCGTCTGACCATTCTGGGCACCGAGGGCTATATCGAGCTGCGCAAATATATTGACATCGCCGGTCGCCCCGGCGAGAACCACCTGCTCATCGTCAATCACGAAGGCCCACGCCATATCGATTGTTCCAATGTCGATCTGCCCTTTGGTCGCCAGTTCCTCGATGACGTGCGCAACCGCACCCAGACCGCCATGCCGCAGGAGCGGTGCTTTAACGCCATGAAGCTGGCGCTCACGGCCCAGCAGATGGCCGAAGTCGGCACGGAGTGGGCACAATGAGCCGCATTTTCAACGTCGCTGTCGTTGGTGTCGGCATCGGCCGCAGCCATATCGTTGAGGGCTACGTGCCCAATGCCGACAAGTTCAAGGTTCTGGCGCTCTGCGATCTCAATGAGGAACGCATGGGTGCCGTTGCCGATGAGTTCGGCGTCGAGCGCCGCCTGACCAATTTCGATGACCTCCTGGCCATGGCCGATATCGACATCATCGATGTCTGCACCCCGCCCATGCTGCATCATCCCATGGTGCTGGCCGCGCTCAAGGCCGGCAAGCATGTGATCTGCGAAAAGCCGCTCGTCGGCTCGCTCGCCCAGATTGACGAAGTCATGGCCGCTGAAAAGCAGTCGTCCGGCAAGCTGATGCCGGTGTTCCAGTATCGCTTCGGCGACGGCATCGAACAGGCCAAGGCCGTGATCGATGCGGGCCTGGCCGGCAAGCCCTTTGCCGCCACGGTCGAAACCTTCTGGCGCCGCGATGCCGATTATTACGCCATTCCCTGGCGCGGCAAATGGGCCACCGAACTCGGTGGGGTCCTGATGGGCCATGCCATCCATCCGCACGACATGTTCACCTATCTGATGGGCGATATCGCCCGCGTCTTCGGTCGCGTCGCCACCCGCGTCAATCCCATCGAAGTCGAAGACACCATCTCGGCCTCGCTGGTCATGCAGAGCGGCGCGCTGGCAAGCCTGACCGCTACCCTGGGCGCTGCTGACGACACCACCCGCATTCGCCTCGCCTTTGAAAATGTTACCTTCGAGAGCGATCACGCCGCCTATAATCCCGGCGAAAAGCCCTGGAAAATCCAGCCGCGGAACGCTGAGACCAAGGCCGCCATCGATGCCCTGCTCAAGGACTGGAAGCACGTTCCCTCGCGCTTCCAGACGCAGATGGAGCGCTTCCATGGCGCTCTGGTCGGCACGCGGCCGCTGCCGGTGACATCGGCTGACTCGCGCCGCTCGCTTGAGCTGGTGACCGCATTTTATCACTCGTCCGGTACGGGCGAAGACGTGGTGCTGCCGCTCGGCACCGACCATCCCCTCTACCAGAGCTGGGTTCCTGCCCAGTTCCGGAAGGCATAGGAGAACGCCATGGCGACCAGCATCGAACTGCACAAGATCGTCAAATCCTACGGGGACGTGAAGGTCGTGCATGGCATCGACCTGACCATCAACCCCGGCGAGTTCACCGTCTTCGTCGGCCCCTCGGGCTGCGGCAAGTCCACCCTGCTGCGCATGATCGCCGGGCTTGAACCCATCACCGGCGGCGACCTGCTGATCGATGGCGAGCGCATGAACGAAGTGCCGGCGGCGCGCCGTGGCATCGCCATGGTGTTCCAGAGCTATGCACTCTACCCGCATATGAATGTCTATCAGAACCTGGCGTTTGGTCTCGAGACCGCCAAAATGCCCAAGGCTGAGATTGCCGAACGCGTCGCCAAGGCCGCTGCCATCCTCAAGATCGAGCCGCTGCTGCAGCGCAAGCCCAAGCAGCTCTCGGGCGGCCAGCGCCAGCGCGTCGCCATCGGCCGCGCCATCGTGCGCGAGCCGCGCATCTTCCTGTTCGACGAACCGCTGAGCAATCTCGATGCCGAACTGCGCGTGCAGATGCGCGTCGAGATCGCCAAGCTGCACAATGATCTGGGAAATACCATGATCTATGTGACGCACGACCAGGTCGAAGCCATGACCATGGCCGACAAGATCGTGGTGCTGCGGGCCGGCGTTATCGAACAGGTCGGCGCGCCGCTCGAGCTCTATAATTCCCCGCGCAACCTCTTTGTGGCCGGCTTCATCGGCTCGCCCAAGATGAACTTCCTCACTGCCAGTGCTGATGGCAACAGGGTCAATGTCGCCGGTGGCAGCATCGATCTGGCTCGCCCAGTCGCCGGGGCGACAACGCTGGGCGTTCGCCCCGAGCATATCACCCTGACTGAGGGCAGCGGCGTCAAGCTGGCCGATGTGCGCGTCGACCTCGTGGAAAGCCTGGGCGGCCAGACCGTTGTCTATGCCACCACTGCCGATAACCAACCCATCAATATCGTGCTCGAAGGCCAGCGCGATGTCACTCTGGGCAGCACCATTGCGGCCCATATCGACCCCGCGCGCCTGCATCTGTTCAATGCCAGCGGTGACGTCGTCTAGCACACCTCGCTCGTGCCGGAAGAATAAGCAAAAGGGTGCTGCCAGCCAGGCGGCACCCTTTTTTACGGTCAGCCGCCCAGGAAATCGGCGATCACCTTGGCCTTGAGCTTGTGCCCATCGGGGTCCAGCCCGGTTTTGAGGGCGCACAATTGCTCGGACCATTCCGATGTGCGCGTGCGGATCGGCGGCTCTGCCGCGTTGAGCACATCCATCACCACTGCGGCGACCTGCTCGGGCGTC
>JAHJOS010000103.1 GCA_018820005.1 Alphaproteobacteria bacterium
CAGGTGGACGGCTGGGTCCGCAATTGCCGCGACCGCAGCGTCGAGGCGATCATCGCCGGCAGGATGCGGCGATCGAGGCCATGCTCGCCGCCTGCAACCGGGGCCCGCCGGCAGCGCGCGTCGACGCGGTTGAGGTGACCGGCTGGACAGACCCCGTTGCTGCTGGCTTCAGGTTCCTGGAGACGGACTAGAACTGGTAGCGCTGCGCGAGGTCACCGGCTCCCCGGTAGCCGGTCGCCAGATAGATCCTGTAGGTGTTGATCACGACGCCCTGCCGAACGATCTGGACGCGACGGATTTCTTCGACAGCGTCAAATCCGGTGATGACAGCGGCTTCGAGCGGACTGTGCCCATCGTCGAGGATGAGGGCCGTCTGCCCCAGATGGGCAGCATCGTCGAACCAGTAATCGTACTGGTCCAGCCGTTGCGACAGCGCCGTGACCTGCGTGGTGCGGAGCGCGAAATTGAGCTGGCTGGCGAGCTGGTAGTGACTGGCGGCCAGAAAGTATGGTTGCAGGCGCCCGGTTTCTTCGCGATAGGCCGCAGCAATCTCGCTCCAGCCATAGCCACGGTAGGTTTCGAGCGTGTCGACGCCGAGCACTGGATAGGCCGTGTAGTTGATCAGCAAGAGCATACCCATGGCCGCGCCATAGATGGAGTGGGCGACCAGTTGCCAGCCGCGACCGACCTGACGGACTAGTGCCGGCAGCAGCGTCGCCTGCCCCACGATGTTCCAGTGACCGGAAACGAAGTTTCCGAGCGCCACCAGGGAAAAGCCAAGCGTCGACGCCCCGAACGTCGTCTTGCCCAGTTCCGCGCTGCGCCCCTCAAAGCCACCCTGACGGCCAAGGAACACGCGGATCGTCGGCCAGATGAGGAATGGCCCCACCAGCACGAGCAGTTGCAGCGCAAACGACAGCAGATGCGTCCAGGTAAGCCCGAAGCCCAGTTGCTGCCGATCGACAAGATGCAGCCGAAAGGAGGCGAAGTCCGTCTCGATATTCCAAATCAGAACCGGCGCCTGCATGGCGACCACAATTGCCAGTCCCGCATAGCTGCGCCAGTCGAGCAGCAGCCGCCGGTATCGAGGAGCAAGCAGCACGGTCAGACCAAAGCCGACGAGCAGCAGCGCGCCGATATACTTGGTCAGGCAGGCCAAACCGACCGCCACGGCGGCACCAAGAAAGAACCGCCAGCGCGCGGTGCCGTCATCCACGGTTTCGAGAAACGCGCCATCAAGTAGAGCGCCACAAGGCTGAGAAAGACCAGCAGATAGTCCGGCGTGACGACGGTGGTGTATATATGGTCGCCAGAAACCAGGACTGCCAGCCTGTCCCGAACACGCGGCGGGCGAAGAGGTAGAGGACATACAGCGTCCCGCCCAAGGCCAGCAGCGAAGGAAGCCGCAGGGCGAACAGGCTTTGACCCAACAGCGCCGTGGTTACACCCTGAACCCACGCCTGCAGCGGCGGATGATCATAGTAGGACCATCCGGGATGCTGTCCCCACACCCAGTAATAGGCCTCGTCGCCCATTGGCTCGGCAAAAAGGCCAACCGCCAGACGCAACGCCAGAAGCACAGAGGCCATGGTAACGAGAGCTGCGAGCGGCAGCCCACGCTCACCCACGCTTGGCATTAGGGACTAGAATCCCATGAAGCCGGTGGCCTTGTAGGGAGCTTCGAGGGATTTGATCTCCTCGGAGGTCAGTTCGATGTCGAGGGCGCTGACCGCGTCGGAAATGTGGGAGAGCTTGGTGGCGCCGACGATCGGCGCGGCGACCGGCTGCTTCTGCAGCACCCAGGCCAGCGCCACCTGCACCATCTTGACGCCACGCGCCCTGGCAATGGTCTCCACTGCGGCATTGATTGCCGCATTGGCATCGCCGCCGGCGTCGTAGAGATTGCGGCCGAACTCGTCGGTCTCGGTGCGGTTGGTGATCTCGCCCCACGGCCGCGCCAGACGGCCTCGCGCCAGCGGCGACCACGGGATCAGCCCGATGCCCTGATCGATGCAGAGCGGCAGCATTTCGCGTTCTTCCTCGCGATGCATCAGGTTGAGGTGGTTCTGCATCGAGACGAACCGCGTCCAGCCATGCAGCTCCGAAGTGAGGAGCATCTTGGCGAACTGCCACGCATACATCGACGAGGCGCCGATATAGCGCGCCTTGCCCGCCTTCACCACGTCATGCAAGGCTTCGAGCGTCTCCTCGATCGGCACTTTCGGATCGAAGCGGTGGATCTGGTAGAGGTCGACATAATCGGTGCCAAGGCGCTTCAGCGACGCATCGATCTCCTGCATGATCGCCTTGCGCGACTGGCCGGCGCCGTTCGGTCCGGGCCGCA
>JAHJOS010000104.1 GCA_018820005.1 Alphaproteobacteria bacterium
CCGCCCGACAGCGTAGCCACGGCGTCACTGGTCTTGTCGACCTTGATCTGCAGCTTTCGTACGCCCTCTTCGATAGCCGCCTTTTCTCTAGCGGGATCAATGAACACGCCGTTGGAGACCTTGTCGTAGGAGGCGGCCAGCAGGTTGTCGCCAATGGACATCGGCAGCATAAGGCCTTCGGTCTTGCGATCCTCGGGCACCAGCGCAATGCGCGTCCTGCCGGTTTTGGCTGAGAAGGGAGAGGAGGGTCGCGAGACATTGCCCTCAGCCTTCACCTGGCCCTCCACGCCGCGCAGCGCGCCGAACAGGGCTAGCAGCAATTCCTTCTGGCCCTGGCCATCCAGCCCGCCGAGACCGAGTATTTCGCCCTTGCCGACGCCCAGATTGACGCCCTTGAGCCGGTTTTCCCAGGACAGATTGCTGATCTGCAGAAAGGCCGGACGCCCTTGCAGGGCGGGCTTGGGCGGAAAATGAGCTTCGACGTCGCGTCCGATCATCAGGCGCACAATGTCGCTGTCGCGTTTGGCCCCCTTGGCGAAAGTCTCGACATGGTTGCCGTTGCGGAACACGGACAGAGTGTCACAGAGCTTTTCCACCTCATGCATCCGGTGGGAGATGAACAGCGAACAGACATTGTCCGCCTTGAGTTCGGCCAGCAGACCATAAACTGTTTCGACGTCGCGGCTGGTCAACGCCGACGTGGCTTCATCCAGGATGAGCAACTTGGGGCTCTTACCCAACGCCTTGGCGATTTCCACCATCTGCCGGCGCGATAGGGACAGATCACGCACCAGCGCATTGGGATTGACATCCTCGCACTTGATGCGCGCCAGCAGTGCCTCGGCGCGGCGATACTGGGCACGGTTATCGATCATGCCGAAGCGGCGCGGTGGATCGGAAATGGAGATATTGTCCGCCACGGTCAGGTCGGGCATCAGCGACAATTCCTGGAAGATGCACACAATACCGGCTTTAACGGCTTCGTGCGGCGAGGCGAGGCTGACCGCCTTTCCGTTGATGGACATGGTGCCGGCATCGGGCCGCAACACGCCACTCATGATCTTGATCAGGGTCGACTTGCCGGCGCCGTTCTCACCGAGAATGGCGTGTGTGCTGCCGCGCTTACAGGAAAAGTCCACGCCCTCCAGCGCCCGTGTGCCCGCAAAATACTTGGACACACCCGCCAGCTGCACCAAAGGCCGATCGGCCTGCATCGTTTCGTTCACAGTCAGTCCTCCCGGATGGCGGTCAGCTTGGCGCTGACCTGACATCCCGCACACCGCCAGAAAACGGCGTGACGCAATACGATAACGAGATCGCCGGCGGGGCCGGCGATCTCACGCATGGCCGGTGTAGATTACTTCACGTCGGACTCATCCTGCGCCATGATGGCCGGACCGGTGATGTTCACGCCACATGGCGGGAACTCATTGATGGTCGAGAAACCAGCAGGCAGGTCGGACCAGTAGTTCACGCCGTCCTTGAGCTGGTCATAGGTGGCGATTGGCAATGGCACCGAGATCAGCTGTGGCATGACATTTCCTTCCAGTGCCGAAATGGCCGCCTTCATTGCAATGGCGACCAGCCCCGGAGACTGCCCGATGGAGATGCCCTTGAGACCAGCATCGGCGTTTTCGGCAATAGCCTTGCGGAAGCCGTTTTCAGCTTCACCGGCAATCGGCACCATCGGGTGACCGGCATCAAACATAGCCTGAATCACGCCATTGCCACCCGCCTGGGTGATGACAGCGTCAAAGGGGCCGCTGGCCGCTGCGATGGCATCGGCTGTCACCTTCTGAGCAGTGCCATCATCCCAGTTGCCAACAACCTGCGTCACATCCCAACTGCCGCCGGACGCGTCGAGAATTTCGTGAATGCCGGTCGAACGGTCGCGATCCACGGAATTTCCCGGCAGCCCGCGCACTTCAAGGATCTTGCCGCTTGTCTTGCCGACATCGGCCAACTGAGCGAGAATGAACTCGCCCCATTTCTGGCCCATGGCCAGTTGGTCTTCATTGACCTGCATGACAGCGGTCGTGTCGAGCACGTTGTCGAAAGGCACGATCACGACGTTGTTGCGGTCGGCCAGCCGGATGACCCGGTCAAACCCGTCGGGCGCCACGGCGATGGTCACGATGGCGTCAAAGCCCTGATTGATAAAGTCTTCGATGGCGCCGAGCTGGGTCGCAACGTCGGTGCCCGTCGAGACAACCTTGAACTCGGCGATCTTGGAAGCAATCGCCGGGTCTCGCGCGTAGGCCTTTGCCGTCTTGATCATCTGGATGCGCCAGCTGTTGCCCACAAAGCCATTGACGATGGCGATGCGGTACGGGCCCTCTTTGGTCGGCCACTGCATGAAGGTCGTGTTGGCGTCCCATGCCGCAAAGCAAGTAGGATCGACGCCAGGACCCGAGACAATCTCAGGGCCAGCCATAGTCAGGCTAGTGGATGATAGCAGGCCAATAGCAGCCCAGACTGCCACGCGTAGAATTTTCATATCTCTTCCTCCCGTTAAGATGGGCGCATTTCAGCACCATGATCCGGGCGATACGGATCCAAGCCGTGTAACCGTGCTGTTCCTCCTGCGCCCTTGTGGGTGCGTTTGCAGCAGGGTTGTTCGCCCTCTCATTGCGGCAGAATATTTCCAATCATGCACAATATTACAAGTGCTAATATTATCTTATTGCGCTTCTCACTGCGAGACAGTCCCATTAATGGCCCGGTTATGCCCTAAATTCAGCGATAATGATCCAAAACGGCCGCAGCAGGCTCCGCTGGCACAGCCCCCCAGTGCTAAAGATATGCACTGAACCGTGATTATATCATCACACCACGTTGCGCTTCTGGTGTCGTCATGGCTTCGCGACTTTGGTGCACGAACCTGCTGAACTCATCAATCAGACCCATTCGGGCGGCGTGGGCGCATTCGGCTAAATTGCGAAGGCTTCGCAGACCGAGGCGGCCTCGCTGCGCGTC
>JAHJOS010000723.1 GCA_018820005.1 Alphaproteobacteria bacterium
ACAAAGATGAGACCTTTACGGCAAGCACTCGAAACCCTGGCGGTATGCCAGATAAATTCCGCAAGGTTGGAACGGCACTTAAACAATGCACTCTGCCTAACAGGATAAGAAGCACCACCGACCCGACTAATGCTGGGACTTGGGCTTCTGAGATTACGGTTGGGGAATTTTTGCTCGGTATAAATGACCTGCAAAATCATCTTGAGCTTCTTTACTGCATAAAAGAAAATGGCGTTTATTACATTTCTAATACCACAGTTTACCATCCGTTCGCTTCATTAGAAGCAGCTTCTCATGCTGACTTTGGCAAGAATAGTGATGTATTCCAAAATAAGCTCTATTTCAGGATAGGGCATCAACAGGAACGTGAGATTGATGGAACGACCATTACTGACATAACCCCTGAGATTTCTGCATCAGGTATTTCCCAATATACTTATGAATGCGTGGCTCGGGCACATGATGAGGCATGGCTCTATGCCATTATGAAAAGAGCCAGTAATGATTATGCTATTTTAGCCGGCAGGTGGGAATATATTGCTGGAGAAGATAGGTGGATTTGGCATGAGATAGCCAGCGGTATAACCCTGAGTAATATTGTTTCAGCAATGGTTTCTAGTGTAGAAGGGCGACCATACCTTTATCTTGGTGGTGATGGTGGATTAGTTAGAGTCTATCTCCCGGTAACCAATGACGCTACCGCCGATAGCGGTTATAGGTTCTGTTTAGCTGGCTCACTATACTCACCCAGATACATGACAGCTCTCCATGCCTTTGATAAGAGGTGGCTGGAGCTCTTTGCTAGGAGTGCTAGTCTCTCAGGGACAAACTATATCACTGCCTATAAGTCTATTGATGATGGTGCAAACTTTACTTGGTTAGGGGGGACCGCCGCCCTCTCCAAGATTGATACTAGCCCAGAGGAAACCCTTGATTATCCTGCTGATATTGAAGAGACCATGATGAACTTGAGGTTTGATTTTGTGGGTGATAGCGAGACCGTGCCCCCGGTGCTAAAATACTACAACATCAAGGCAATGACTATGGTGCCTTCTGTGGTGAGGTTCTACCACACCATTAAGTGTGCTGATGGGTTACTGCTCAAAGACAATCACCACGCAGGCGAGAACTATACAGCCAGCGATATAAGAACCTTCCTGGACACGATAAGGGATAAGGTCTGCACACTTGGAGACCGGTGGGGAACAGAACACACTGTTAAAGTTAGAGTAAGCAGTGGCATAGAGGTCTTTGATGAGGATACTCAAAACCCAGAAATGGCTTATAGTATTGAAGCAGTGAAGCTATGATAGCAATATTGCAAATAAACTGGAAGGCATGGTTAGGATACAACCTCTATAAAAAGATATGGAGTCTCATTGGAGGTCGCCCCTGGACATATATCTGGAGAGACATCTACCATGAAGCTGAGTGGTTAATTCAGGGGCTTTGGTTCTTTGGTGGGGTTATCGTAGTTTGGTATTTAATCCCTTGGCTAGTAGAACAACCTGCTTGGATTATCCTTCTGATATTGTGGGGATGGAGAACAGAAGGTTATATCAGTGGGCATTTCCATTGGGGAACAAAATGGATCAAAGGACAGCGAGGTGAGTAATGGCACTAACTAAAGAGGAAAAACAGATGGTGCAAGAAGCTAGGGATATAGCTCGTGACCTGAAAGTAGTCCTTGTCGGTATGAATGGTGATGAAGGTCTATGTGGGCGTGTGGATACCGTCATTAAAAGTGTAGGCGACTTAGCCTCTAGTCATGGGAAGCTCAAGCGTAATTTCTGGCTATTAGTGGGAATTCTAGGAGGGTCAGGAGTAATAGGCGGTGCTATAGGAGTATTAAATGGAGGCTGACAGTATGGCTTGTGATTGTGGTGGTAAATGGGAATTTAAGGATGGCTATTTACTATGTGCCTCTTGTGGCAAGAAGTCCCCTTTTCAGCCTGTGGCTTCTCACGGCGAGCTAATTACACAGAATAAAAGGATGGCAGATAAGATATATACGATTAAGGCAATAGTTGAAGGCACACTTCCACTAGCAAATAAACTAGCTGAGATTGAACTGATTTTAGAGGATGATTGAGAAACTGCAACAGAAACCATCACCGTAGCTACTACAATCCAATTTTAGGGCAGTTATAATACAAACG
>JAHJOS010000105.1 GCA_018820005.1 Alphaproteobacteria bacterium
GCTAAGCCGGCGTCGGCTGCTGGCGGTGCTGGAAGAGCTCGAAGTGGGGCTGCCGGCGGCCGAGGATGTGGTGGTGCCCAGCCGCATCGTGCATCTGCCGCTGTCGTGGAACGACCCCGAAATCCAGTTGGCGATGCGCAAATATCAGGAACTGGTGCGCCCCAATGCGCCCTGGTGCCCGGACAATATCGAGTTCATCCGCCGCATCAACGGGCTGGAGAGCATCGAGGCGGTGCGCCAGACCATTTTTGACGCCAGCTATCTGGTGCTGGGACTTGGCGATGTCTATCTCGGCGCGCCGGTGGCGACCCCGATTGATCCGCGCCACCGGCTGGTGACGACCAAATACAACCCGGCGCGCACCTGGACGCCGGAAAATGCCGTGGGCATCGGCGGCGCCTATATGTGCATCTATGGCATGGAGGGACCGGGCGGCTATCAGCTGTTCGGGCGCACCATCCAGGTGTGGAACACCTGGCGCAGCACGCCGGCCTTTGCGCCGGGCAAGCCCTGGCTGCTCAACTACTTCGATCAGATCCGCTTTTTCCCGGTGAGCCCGGAAGAACTGGCCGAGGCGCGGGCGGCGTTTCCGCATGGCGCCTATCCGATCCGCATCGAGGAAACGACGTTCTCCTATGCCGACTATGCCGCCACGCTCCGGCGCGATGCCGACGGCATTGCCGCCTTCAAGGCGGGGCAGCAGGCGGCCTTCGAGGCCGAGCGCAGTCGCTGGGCCGCCGAGGGGCTGGACAGCTTCATCGCCGACGATGCCGGCAACCAGGTGGTGGAAGGCGACATGCCGGCGGGCTGCTTTGGTGCCGCCAGCAGCGTGCCGGGCAATATCTGGAAGATCCTGGTGGCGCCGGGCGACCACGTGGCCGAGGGCGATGCGGTGGCGATCATTGAATCGATGAAGATGGAGATTACCGTCGCCGCACAGGCTGCCGGCGTGGTGCGCGAGGTGCGCGCCGGACCGGGCCGCAATGTTCGGACGGGCGATGTGATCCTGGTGCTGGAGGGGAACTGAGCCTTCAGCGGCCAGATAAAGGTCCGGCGGCGGGTGCCCGCCGCCGGATGATGTGAGGTGTTCCTCCTGCCTTAGGCCAGCGGCTGCAGGCTGGCTTCGAGCCGCGTGCGCAGGTGCTCGTGCTGGTAGGGCAGCTTGAGCGCCTCGCCGAGATGGGCCGTATCCTCATCGCGGTCAAAGCCGGGCTCGTTGGTGGCAATCTCGAACAGCACGCCACCGGGGGTGCGGAAGTAGATGGCCCAGAAATAGTCACGGTCGATCACCGGGGTGACCTGGTAGCCGGTGTCGAGCAGCGCATTGCGCACCGCCAGCTGAGCCGCACGATCCTTCACCGAGAAGGCGATGTGGTGCACCGAACCGGCACCGAGCTGGCCGCGACCGAGATCGGGGATGGTTTCGATATCGATGAAATCGGCGCCATTGCCGCCCGGGATTGCCAGACGCTTGATACCCTCGTGCGTATCGACAGGCTGATAGCCCATGAACTTGAGCAATTCCTCGGTCGCACCGCCGTCGCGCAGGCGCAGCGAGGCCGAATGGAAGCCGCGGATGCCATCGTCAGCGGCGATGCCATTGCCGAGGAACGCTGCGCGGGGATCATTTTCGGTTTCCACCAGAGCGAAGAAGTCCCCATCGGGACCACGGAAGGTCACGCGCTGCTGGCCGAAGCTTTCGTCGCGGCCGACACCGGTCACGCCTTGCGCTGCAAGCCGCTCGGACCAGAAGCCCAGGCTGCCCTTGGGCACGGCAAAGACGGTGGTGCCCACTTCGCCACTGCCGAAGCGGCCCTGGCCCATGTGCGGGAAGGGAAAATAGGTCATCACCGAGCCGGGCGAGCCGACCTCATCGCCATAATAGAGATGATAGACACTGGGCTCGTCGAAATTGACGGTCTTTTTCACCCGGCGCAGGCCCAGGGTATTGGTGAAAAAGTCATTGTTGACCGCCGCATCGGCAGCCATGGAGGTGACGTGGTGCAGGCCGTTGATCTGGGTGAGCATGGCAATCTCCTTGTGTCGGCCCCCAAGGGACCGTGTGTTTGCTTGCCCTCAAGATGGTCAAAGCCCAGGCTGGACAGAAGACGGACAGACGACAACGGATTGTTGCCGATTTTGAAACGACTGCGATCTATTGGCGATTGAGCAGCGATCAATAATCGAACGAGCATCAGCCGCCGTAGCGCTCGGTGCGAACTGCTGTGGCATGCACGCCGGCGGCCAGCACGGCATCGGCAGCGGTGTTGACGAAGCCATTGGAGCCGCAGATGAACACGGCAGCGGGTGCTGCGGGCAAGAGGCCTATGACCTCGGCCAGCATGGCGGCATCGATGCGACGGCCATAGTCCTGGGGCCGCTGCGGCGCCTGCCGGCTGAGGGCGAACCGCAGCTGCATGCCATGGGGACGTTCGCTCTCGACAAGCAATTCATCGGCGTAGAGCACGTCGGACCAGGTGCGGCTGGCCAGCAGCAAAGCCGCGGGCGTGTCGCTATCGACGTCACGCCGCTGGCGCAGCATGGCCAGCAAGGGCACCAGGCCCGAGCCGGCGCCAATCAGCAGTAGCGGCCCGGCGTCGGCGGGGCGCCAGACGAAATGGCCGCCGAGTGGCCCGCGCAGTTCGATATCGTCACCCACCGCGGCGACATCATCAAAGAAGGGCGAGACTTCGCCGGTTTCGATGCGCTCGATTGCCAGTTCGATGATGTCGGTGCCATCGGGTGCCGAGGCGATGGAATAGCTGCGCATGGCGGTATAGCCATCGGGCGCGGTAAGCCTGACGTCGACATGCTGACCGGCGCGATGGCGCAGCGGCACCGGCAACTGGAAGAAGAAGCTCTTTATCGTGGCGGTGCGCGGTTCGATGCGGATGATGCGGGCGTTTTGCCAGCCCAGGTCAGCGGCACTGCCGTCATTGTCACTCATGTGGGTCAATCACTGGTGTAGCGCTGCTCGCGCCAAGGATCGCCATAGATGTGGTAGCCGCGCAGTTCCCAGAAGCCGGCTTCGTCGCGTTCGGTGAACTGCAGGCCATTCACCCATTTGGCCGATTTCCAGAAGTAGAGATGGGGCACGAGCAGACGCGCCGGGCCACCATGATCGCGTTCGAGGGGCTTGCCGGCATATTTGAGGGCCACCATGGCCTTGCCGGTCGTCAGATCGGCGGTGGGGACATTGGTTGAATAGCCATCGAAGGAATGGGCGAGGGTAAAGCCGGTGGGCGGCTCGATGAAGGCGTCGGCGAGGATATCGTCGACGAGAACGCCTTCCCATTGGGTATCGAGCATGGACCAGGTGGTGACGCAGTGAATGTCACGCACCATTTTGGTCATGGGCAGGGCGTTGAATTCGTCCCAGGACCAGGTCTTGATTGGGCGCGGCCCGACTTTGAGCGTGAAACGCCAGTTTTCAGGTTCGATGCGGGGGGTCGGGCCAGCCGACAGCACGGGGAAATAATCGACCAGATGCTGTCCGGGCGGGATGCGGTTGGTTGGCTCGGCGCCTTTGGGGCGCCCGGTAAATCCGCGGGTGACCATGTCCATACTCCTGCCCCGAATGGTCCGGAGCACTCTGAAAGGAGTGTGGATCAGATTGTTGTTGGGCCGCAAGGTGCGCGGCCCGAACAGCTTGCAGTTCCAGCGACAATTCAGTCGTCGGGGAAGAGAGCCGCCAGATTAAGAATGGCAATCAGGCGATCTTCATTGCGCACCAGACCGCCCACGACCTCGCCACGACCCGAACCGCCGCGCGGTACGGGCTGGAAATCGGCGCCTTCGGCAAAGATGATATCGGAGACAGCATCGACCAGAAGCCCGACATCGCTGCCTGGCAAAGACACGACCAGAACGACCTGGCTGGTGCCGCCTTCGTTGAAGCCGCCGCCGATGCCCAGCATCGAGGCAAGGTCATAGACCTGGATGATGCTGCCACGAATATCGAGCACACCCTTGGCACCATAGGGCTGGTTGGGAAGCTCGGTGGTTGTCGAACCACTGCGAATTTCCCGCACCGCCATGATGTCGATGCCGTAGGACTTGTCGCCACAGGTGAAGGTAACAAACTGGCTGGCGGAGGCAGTGACCTCGACCGCGTCTGGATTGCCCAGATTGCCAACGTCGTTACTTGCAAAGTCCAATGCAGCTTCCATCAGAATTCATTCCAATCTTCGGCGATGGCGGCGTTGCCATGGGTGCCGTATGTTCGAGCAGCGCTTCTGACGGCCGGCTTGACGACACGCGCAGGAGCGGAACGCGATGGCACAACAACGGGACGCGATGTGACAGGCGATTCTTGCCGATCAGACTGCCCGTCAATTGTAAAAACTTCGACAATCCGGTCGAGTTCTGTGGCCTGACCTTCGGTCTGCTCGATGGCAGCATTTGTTTCTTCGACCAGTGCAGCATTGTGCTGGGTCATTTCATCCATCTGGCGCACCGCGGTGGTGACCTCGGCGATGGCATTGGACTGCTCGGAACTGGCCGAAGCAATAGCTCTCATCAGTTCGGTATTTTCGCGGGCGCTGCCCAGCATGGACGTGAGCTTGCCGGCAGCATCGGCAACGAGGCGCGAGCCGTCCTTGACGTCATTGGCGGACTGTTCGATGAGTGCCTTTACCTCAGAAGAGGCGCCAGCAGCCGATTGCGCCAGGCGTCGCACCTCAACAGCAACCACGGCAAAACCCTTGCCGGCATCGCCGGCGCGGGCCGCCTCGACCGAGGCATTGAGCGCCAGAAGATTGGTCTGGAAGGCGATATCGTCGATCATGCCGATGATGTTGGAAATCTTGGACGAGGACGTCGAAATCCGGTCCATCGCCACATTGGCCTGAGACATGACCTCGCCGCTTTCTTCTGCTGTCTTTGACACAACGCCAGCCTTGACATTGGCCTGCTCGGCGCGCTTGGCATTCTCGTTGACAGTCGTTGCCAACTGCTCCATGGCAGCGGAAGTCTCCTCGATCGCCGCGGCCTGACGGGTGGTGCGCTCAGCCAGATCATTGGCGCCGGAGAGGATTTCACCGGTGGCGGTCTTGAGCGTGCCGGAGGTGGCGCGCAACTGTGCCACGATGCTGGAGAAGCGTTCCACCGTGTTGTTAAAGGCGACACGAACGGGCTCAAGGTCGGCGCCAAACGGCGTGTTGATCCGGCCGCGCAAATCGCCTTCGGCCAAAAGAGCCAGGCCATCGCCCAGGGCACTGACGGCGCGCTTGCGGGGGGTGACATCGGTTGCGAATTTGACGACCTTGAAGACCTTGCCGTTCAAATCAAAGATCGGGTTGTAGGATGCCAGGATCCAGACCTCACGACCGCCTTTGCCGATGCGCAGATATTCGGCCGCCTGGTATTTTCCATTGGCCAGATTGGCCCATAATTCCCGATACTCGGCGCTGTTGACCATGGCCGGCTGCACAAAAATGCTGTGGTGGCGACCCTTGATCTCGCCGAGTTGGTAGCCCAGGGCGGTGCAGAAATTTTCATTGGCGGTCAGAATGTCGCCGGTCGGCGAGAACTCAATGACAGCCTGCGACTTGCCGATGGCGGCCAACTGGCCCCGCACATTCGCCCCTTCGAGCTTCCGGCTGGTGACGTCGGTGGCGAATTTAACGATTTTATATGGCTTGCCGTCGGCCCCTAGAATGGGGTTGTAGGACGCCTGAATCCAGACTTCC
>JAHJOS010000106.1 GCA_018820005.1 Alphaproteobacteria bacterium
AGCCTGTCGGGCGGGCACCACTTCGGCATCTACAGTCGTGGCCGGGCCGGTCCCGCCTGGCGTCAGCGCGGTGGTGGAATAGAGCTGGTAGCCCAGCGGCAGCAACAGCAGGGCAACGGCGGCCGTGCCCAGGGGATAGCGCAGGTCCATGATCGAATTCCCTTTCAAGGAAGTGATGATGGACCTCAGACGCGCGCCGAGGGCGCCGCCTTTGGTTGGAACCGTATTTTTTTGCTGCTGGGCCGCAAAAGCCGCCATGCCGGCCGCCAGCGCCCGCTCCCGCGCCCCGTCGCGCGCCGGCGGCACAACACTGCCCTTGAGGGCATCGAAGTCGTCTGGGTTCATCTTGTCACTCATAGCAGCCCCCTCAGGGTCTTGCGGGCCTGGTGCACATGGAACGATACCGTCGCTTCCCTGATGCCCATGATCTCGGCCGCAGCCGCGTGGCTCATCTCTTCGGCATAGACCAGCAGCACCGCGTCGCGCTGCTGCTCGGGCAGGCGGCGCACCGCATCCCACAGCGCCGCGTGCTCCAGCCCGTCTTCCTGCTCGGGCCTTTGGCTGTCCGGCACCAGTTCGGCATAGGCATCGGCATGGCGCCCGCGCCGCTTGCCGGCCCGCTGCATGTCGCGCACCATGTTGAGCGTGATGCAGAACACCCAGCTGGAAAATGCCGAACGCCCGTCAAACTGGGCAATCACGCTCCCCAGCTTGACGCACACATCCTGCGCCACATCCTCGGCATCACTGCGATTGCCGCACCATTTCCAGGCCGTGCGATAAATGCGGTCATAATGCGCGGCCAGAAGCTCGCCGAAGGCTTCCGCATCGCCATTCTGCGCCCGCACCACCAGAGCCCGCGTCAGCGCCTCGCCGGCCTCGCCCGCCCCTGCGGCAGTCAGTCCCATCACCAAGCCATGCACCTGCCAAGCCTTACTTCTGGACCCATTGTAGTGCTAAGACGCCGCCAACGCGGCCATCCTTTGGCGGTGACCAAAGATTTTTTCGGAGTGCCCCATGGAAGAGCCCAAGCTGAGCCCCTTCGCCCTCACCCGCTCACGCGTCGTGCTGCTCGTGCTCGGCGCCGTGCTGTTACTGATCGCCATTTCCACCGCCATGGGGGGCCTGGGCTCCTATCAGGAGCTCAAGGAAGCGGCCAATGCCGCCAAGGCGACAACGCCTGATGTCGGCACGCCGGCGGGCGCAGCGGAAGCCGCGCCGGCAGAAACGACGCCGGCGCAATAGTCGCGCCAGCGTTCTGGATCAGGCGGCAAAGACCTGCGGCACGGCCTCGGCGATGAACCCACCGCCCCACACTTCCGAGGTCGCCGTATCATCGGCATAAAAGACGCAGGCCTGCCCCGGCGAAATGCCATATTCGCCTGACACCAGCGTCACGAACACATCCCCGTCCCGGCTCTGGATCACCGCCGGCTGCGGCCCCCGCGTCGAGCGCACCTTGACTTCGACCGGCGCGCCATTCCCCGCCGTCATTTCGGCAAGCGGCGTGCCTGCCAGCCAGTTCACGTCACGCAGCCGCACGGTGTGGGTCTTGAGCGCCTCGCGCGGCCCCACGATCACGCGCCCGGTCTTGTGCTCGAGCTTGACCACATAGAGCGGCTCGGCAGCCGCTATACCCAGGCCCTTGCGCTGGCCGATGGTGTAGTTGACGATCCCGTCATGGCTGCCCAGTACCCGGCCGTCGAGATGCACGATCTCGCCCTTGGCCACGGCCTCCGGATGCATCTTGCGGATGATATCGGCATATTTGCCCTGCGGCACAAAGCAGATGTCCTGGCTGTCGTGCTTTTCGGCGATTTCCAGCCCCATCTCACGCGCCAGTTCGCGCACTTCGGCCTTGCCCATGCCGCCCAGCGGAAAGCGCAGATAGTCGAGCTGCTCCTGCGTGGTGGCGAACAGAAAATAGGTCTGGTCGCGCTCGCCATCGACCGGGCGGAACAGCTGGCGGCGGCCATCGGGTCCGCGCTTGGACTGCACATAGTGGCCCGTGGCCAGGGCATCGGCGCCCAGATCCTGCGCCACAGCCATCAGGTCCACGAACTTGACCGACTGGTTGCATGCGATGCAGGGCACCGGCGTCTCGCCCTGCTGATAGGCATTGGCGAATGGCGCGATAACACTTTTCTTGAAGCGCTCTTCATAGTCCAGCACATAGTGGGGTATCCCAAGCGTTGCCGCCACGCGGCGCGCGTCATGAATGTCCTGGCCGGCACAGCACGCCCCCTTGCGGTGGGTCGCCTCGCCATGGTCATAGAGCTGCAGGGTCACCCCCACCACGTCATAGCCCTGGCGGGCCAATAGGCCCGCAACAACAGAGGAATCCACGCCACCCGACATGGCCACGACAATGCGCGTGTCCTGGGGGCGCTTGGCAAAATCAAGCGAGTTCAGCATCAGATCATGATCCGGTTGGGTTCAAGGGCCAGCGGACGAAAGGTCACGCTGCATAGCGCCTTCCCCGTTTCCTCGCAAGTTTTGCCCGGCAACTCTTGCCGCATGGCAGCTACAACCTCGGTGGAGCCCCTTGGCGTCCAATGGGCAACCCTCTGATAGAAAGCGATTTTTCACTCAGAACCCGAGTTGGCAAGGCGCTTGCATTGAAAGGCTCGGATTAGTCTCCTTTTTGTGAGCCTGTGCAGTGGTATCTCATCTGACTGTTACGCCGAACAGCGCTTCGGCTACATCGACCGCCCGCTCCGCTGCCGCCTCAGGCGGCGGCGCTGTCGAAGACACTGTCGATGGCGCGTTCGCGGCCCTGCTGGGCCAGGCCGAACGCACTGACAAGACCGCCCACAGTGGCATGGCCGGCATCATCGACGCTGCACTTGAGAGCCTGGCCAAGTTCACCCAGGCCGGCGGCACCGATGGAGAGGCCAAGGACGATCAGCCTGCCGACCCACAGGCCGTTGCTGCCGTCATCGACGCGCCGGTCGCCTTTCAGAACGAGATCGACGTCAAGGCCACCTTCACCGATCTGGTCAAGGATCTGGCCAGCCTCAAGCAGAGCCTGGACGCCGGCGACGCCATCGATCCCGAACTGCTCAAACGCATCGATTCCGCGCTCGAAACCCTGGGCGCCAAGTTCAACATCGACCTTTCCGGCGACATCGGCAGCGCTGCCGATGATGAAGCGCTCAACGGCCTGCTGGCGGTCACCGCTGGCGCCAGCACGCCCAAGGCGGAGGTCACCAACGCCCTGGCGCCACTAATCCAGGCCCTGCGCGCAGCCAGCGCCACCCCGGCCGATACCGGCACCAGCCCCGACTTTGTCCATCCCGGTCAGCTCAAGGCCGTTGGCGGCAAGCTGCAGGCGCTGCTCCAGGCGCTCAACGCCAAGTCCGACAGCCCTGTAGATTTGGCTGCCCTGGGCCTGGCCGATGATGGCAAGCCCGATGCCGACCTGTCCGCCGCCCTCGTCAAGTTGGCGGCCGGCCCCACCAAGGTTGAGGCTGCCCCAACCGTGCCAGCGCTGGCAACGCCTGCGCTCAAGCTCACCGAGGCCACAATCACCGGCAAGGCCGGCGATCAAGCGGAAGCAACAGTCGCCAAGGTCGCCGATAATACCGGGCCTGCCAAGTCGGCAGGCACCTTAGCCGTGGCTGCCGATAGCGCCGCCAAGCCCGACACAGGCAAGGACAGGGGCAGCGACACCGCCGATGATTCCAAGCCCGCACCCGACGCCAGGCCAGCCGAACCCAAGGCCACGGCCGCTCCAGTGGCCGCTGCGCCCGACAAGACCGCTGATCCTCAGGCCGCCGCTGCGCCGCAGCCGACACAGCTGGCCCGTGCAGACGCGGTGGCGCCACGCGTCATCCAGGCGGGCTACCAGACCAGCCAGCAACAGCTCAACCTGCCCCAGATCGCTTTCGAACTGGTGCGGCAGGTCAATGACGGCAACTCCCGTTTCCAGATGCGGCTCGATCCGCCCGAACTGGGCCGCATCGACGTCAAGCTCGACATGCGCAGCAGCGGTCACATCAATGCGCATCTGGTCGTGGACAAGGCCGAAACGCTCGACCTGATGCAGCGCGACCAGCGTGCACTGGAACGCGCCCTGCAACAGGCGGGCCTTGATAGCAGCAAGACCAATCTTGAATTCTCGCTGCGCCAGAACCCGTTCAGCGGCGGCCAGCAGCAGGGCCGGGACCAGCAGGGCAACCCCTTCGGGTTTCAGTCCGGCAAGACCGATGCGGCCGAAGACGTTCCGCCCCCCACCATCAATCTCTATCGCGCTAGCCTCTCGGCCAGCGGCGTCAACATTCTCGCGTAAGGAGTAGGTATCATGGCTGTCAGTGGCGTATCAGGATCGGGCACCGCATCGTCGACCTCGGCGGCGCGCTCCGGCATTGCCGACAATTTCGACACCTTTCTGAACATCCTCACCACCCAGCTCAAGAACCAGAACCCGCTCGACCCGCTCGACACCAATCAATTCACCCAGCAATTGGTGCAGTTCTCGGGCGTCGAGCAGCAGCTCAAGACCAATGACTTCCTCCAGACACTGATGCTGGCTGGCCAGAATACCGCCAAGTCCGATGCCGTCTCCTATATCGGCAAGGAAGTCACCTCCTCGGGCAAGACCGGCGAGTTGACGGACAATGATGCAGTA
This sequence comes from Alphaproteobacteria bacterium, assembly GCA_018820005.1. GTDB lineage: Bacteria > Pseudomonadota > Alphaproteobacteria > Rhizobiales > Devosiaceae > Devosia. The sequence continues at coordinate 4,631 of JAHJOS010000106.1, forward strand.
TTCTGGGCCTATAGTGCCGAGGCCACTGCCGCCAACTCCACCGTGACCATCAAGGACAAGAACGGTCAGGTGGTCTACACCCAAACCGGCCCTATCGCCTCTGGCGCCGGTACGTTCCGTTGGGATGGCAAGGGCAGCGATGGCAATATCAAGCCCAATGGCGTCTACTCCATCGACATTCAGGGCAAGGACGCCAATGGCAAGGACGTCAAGATCAGCACGGCCTCCATTGGCCTGGTCACGGCAGTGGACTTCACCAGCGATGTGCCGGTCCTGACTGTGGGCAGCCGTCGCGTTGCCATCACCGATGTGACCGACGTGCGTATTCCGGACGTGACCGCCAAGCCGGACACAACCGAGAGCTGATCGGGTTCCTTTGCACGGCCGATACCCACACCCTCAGGCAAGCCTGGGGGTGTTTTGCTGTATTGAGGAGATCAAACCAATGTGTTGCTGGCACCGCAAAATCGAGGCTTGTTCTTAACCTGTTGTAAGCATTGCCTTAGTCGAATTTTAAGGCCGTTACCCTACTCTCTCGATATATGGTCAGGTTTGAGTAGAGAGTAAAATGACCGTACAAATGCGTCCTCGCGTTAAGTACGTTATCGGACCGGACGGAAGTCCGCTCACGATTGCAGATCTTCCCCCCGCCAATACGCGGAGGTGGGTCATCCGCCGTAAAGCCGAAGTCGTCGCAGCAGTGCGCGGCGGGTTGCTCAGCCTCGAAGAGGCCTGTGACCGCTATACGCTGAGCGTCGACGAATTCCTGAACTGGCAGGCCGCCATCGACAAGCACGGACTTGCCGGGCTGCGGACCACCTGGATCCAGCACTACCGCGAAGGCTGAGCCGAAAGGCTCGTAAGCTCAGATTATTCAAAGCCCGCCCGGAGCCAATCCGGGCGGGCTTTGCTGTTCTGGCCCTCAGGGCGTGGCCGCCGTCAACCAGGGCGCCGCTGCCGGCCGCTGCATCATGCGCCGATAATAGGCTTCCGAAGCTGGCATGGGCGCATGCGCAATTGGGGTGGCAAACCACCGGTGCAACCCCAGGGTGATGGAAATGTCGGCCAGGGTGAAACGGTCGCCGGCAACAAAGTCCATGCCTTTGGCCAGCTGCCCCTCGATGATTTCCATGGTCTTCGCCCAGGCCGCAACGCTCTTTGCCAGTTTGTCAGGGTCGTCAAAACCGGGCGTCTTCCGAACCAGCGCATTGAGTGGATATACCCAGTGCCGGCCCATCTCCGTGCTCTGCCACTGCACCCATTGCATGGCCAGCGCCCGCGCCTTGGCGTCCTGGGGCATCAAGGCGCCCGCGCCATGGGCTTCATTGACATAGGCCATCACCGCCACGCTCTCCCACAGCACGAAATCGCCGTCGACCAGCACGGGAACCTGCCCATTGGGGTTGAGCGCCAGGAATTCGGGAACCTTGGGATCGCGCAGCGGCAGACCCCAGTCTTCCCGGTCGTAACCGATTCCCAGTTCGTCGAGGGCCCAAAGCACCTTGCGGACATTGATCGAGGTGATCCGCCCCAGCAGTTTCAGCATTTTGCTACCTTAAGTTTACCTAGCTCGGCATTTTATGCCGCAATTCGCATTCTGGCACCAAGAGTTAAGACAATGTTTACCATCAGCTAGGTAATTTTTGCCCAGCGACCACCACACGCATTTGCGTTGGCCTGGTCCAGTTGGAATCGAGTGCCGGCGTGGAAAGTTTCTCTCAGCTCATCAGTCGCATAGGCCTGCCACGCCTGGCCGCCATGGCGACCGTTGCCGTCTTGATGATGGGCTTTTTCGCGTTTCTGATTATGCGCGCGCAGACGCCCAACCTGGCGCCACTCTATACCGGCCTGAGCCTTGAGGATTCCTCGGCAATCCTTTCCGAACTGCAGACGCAGAACGTGCCCTACGAATTGCGCGGCGACGGCGACACCATTCTGGTGCCCCGCGACCAGATCACCACCCTGCGCATGACCCTGGCCGGTTCCGGCCTGCCCACGCGCGGCCAGGTTGGCTACGAGATCTTTGACCAGCAGTCGACGCTTGGCGCGACCAGCTTTGTCCAGAACATCAACAATGTCCGGGCCCTCGAAGGCGAACTGGCCCGCACCATCACCTCGCTCAATCGCATCAAGACGGCCCGCGTTCACCTGGTGCTGCCCGAGCGCGCCCTGTTCCAGCGTGAACGCAAGGATCCTTCCGCCTCCATCGTTTTGTCGGTACGCGGCGAACTCTCCGGCGGTGAAATCCAGGCCATCCAGCATCTGGTGGCTTCTGCCGTCGAAGGCCTCAAGCCCTCGCTGGTCTCGATCGTCGATGATCAGGGCAACCTGCTGGCGTCGGGCAGCGGCGATGAACAGGACGCGCTGGTCGGTCAGGGCGCCGAGCGCACCCTCAGCTATGAGAACCTCGTTCGCACTCGCGTCGAAGACATGCTGGCCAATGTCGTGGGCGCCGGCCGTGCCCGCGTCGAAGTGTCAGCCGAGATCGACTTCAACCGCTCCACCACGACCCAGGAAACCTTCGACCCTGAATCCCAGGTCGTTCGCTCCAGCCAGGTGCGCGAAACCGAGAACCTCACCGGCAATGCCAATGGTCAGGTGACCGTCGCCAATGAGCTGCCCGGTGCCTCGGGCGCTGGCGGCACGGGTGCAACCGATCAGGGCAAGTCGAGCGAAGAAGTCACCAACTACGAGATCTCCAAGACCACCCAGACCGCCGTCACCGAAGCCGGTGCCGTAAAACGTCTGTCCGTGGCCGTAGTGGTCGATGGCGTTTATGCCGATGATGGCTCGGGCAACCTTACCTACACCCCCCGCACTGCTGACGAAGTGGCCCAGATCCTGACGCTGGTACGTTCGGCCGTAGGCTATTCCGAAGCACGCGGCGATACCGTCGAAGTCGTCAACATGCAGTTTGCCGAGCGGCCAGGTCTTGGCGCCCCGGGCACCGATGCTGCTGGCGGCCTGCTCGATTTCACCCGCGATGACATCATGAACGGCGCTGAAATGGCCGTGACCCTGCTGATCGCGCTGGCCCTCGTCTTCTTCGTCATGCGCCCGCTGCTCAAGAAGGTCCTGACGCCAGAGACTCAGCCGCTGGCCCTGCCCTCGGCCGCCGAAGTTGGCCACAACGGCGTCCTTTCCGCCAATGGTCAGGTCGTCAGCGAGGAGCCAGAGCAGCCCCGCGACAAGACCCCGGCCTGGGTCGCTAACGCCAAGTCGATGGGCGAAACTCAGCTCCAGACCCTCAAGACCGTCGGCACGCTCGTCGAAGAAAACCCCCGCCAGGCCGCACTGATCGTGCGCGACTGGCTGGGTAGTGCAGCGTAACCGCCATGGCCCTGGTTTCCCAATCCGCAGAACAGAACGATCAGGACGGCGGCCGTGGACAGGGCCAGCTCGTCGTCACCAGCACGACCCAGCAGCGCGTGCTTACCGGCGACGAAAAGGCCGCAGCCCTGCTGCTCGCCCTTGGTCCGGACTACGGCAAGCCCATTTTCGACGAACTCGACGAACTTGAGGTCAAGCAGCTCAGCCGCGCCATGGTCCGTCTTGGCCCCATTACCCAGGAAATGCTCGACGAACTGATGATCGAGTTCGTAACCACCATTTCCTCCAATGGCTCGCTGGCCGGCAACACTGATTCCACCGAGCGCCTGCTGCTCAGCTTCCTCAGCCAGGACAAGGTCGATTCCATCATGGAAGAGATCCGCGGCCCTGCCGGTCGCAACATGTGGGAAAAGCTCTCCAACGTGCAGGCCGACGTGCTGGCCGCCTATCTCAAGAACGAATATCCCCAGACCATCGCCGTGGTTCTTTCCAAGATTGCCACCGAGCACGCCTCCCAGGTCCTGGCCGTCCTGCCCGAGGAACTGGCCATGGAAGTGGTCACCCGCATGCTGGGGCTCGATCCGGTCCAGAAGGAAATCCTCGAAAAGATCGAAAGCACGCTGCGCACCGAATTCATGTCCACGCTCAACCACTCCAAGCGCCGCGACAGCCACGAGCAGATGGCCGAAATCTTCAATTCCTTCGACCGCCAGACCGAGGCGCGCTTCATCACCACGCTCGAAGAAAACAGCCGCGACGATGCCGAGCGCATCAAGGCGCTCATGTTCACCTTCGAGGATCTCGCCAAGCTCGAATCGTCCGCCATCCAGACTCTGCTGTCCAGGATGGACAAGAAGGAGCTCGCCATGGCTCTCAAGGGCGCCAACGAGACCATCAAGGAAACCTTTTTCGACAACATGTCCGGTCGTACTGCAAAGCTGCTCAAGGACGACATGGAGGCCATGGGGCCGGTGCGCCTCAAGGACGTCGACGAGGCCCAGGGCCGCATGGTGTCCACTGCCAAGGACCTGGCCGCCAAGGGTGAGATCGTCATCCTCAAGACCAAATCCGACGATCAGATGGTGGCGTAAATGGCTCAACCAGCACGTTTCACCTTTGATCTGGATATGGGCAAGCGCAGCGCCGCCGCCCCCGCCAAGCCCACCGTACCCGAGGATCTGGTCGCCCAGTTGACCGCCCA
>JAHJOS010000011.1 GCA_018820005.1 Alphaproteobacteria bacterium
CATGATAGTCCAGAGCCGCTTCGAGCGGTTTCTGAGTTGTGGCTGCCGGCTGTTTGGCGTCCTTGCGCAGCGCGCTCGAGGTTAGCGTGTCCAAAATCGTTCCAATCCATGTTTGACGTTGGCGACATCTTCCTCCGTGCCGAGAAGCTCGAAGCGATAGAGAAACGGCACTGCGCATTTGCGCGAGACGATATCTCCGGCGGATGCGAAAGCTGCGCCAAAATTCGTGTTGCCCGCCGCGATGACACCGCGAATGAGATTTCGGTTGGAGGGCTCGTTCAAAAACCGGATGACCGGCTTCGGCACTGCCCCTTTCATACCGCCGCCGCCATAGGTGGGGGTAACGAGCACATAGGGCTCCGACACCTGAGGCACGTCATCCTCAGCACCGAGCGGCAGGCGAAACAAGCGCCGCTCGAGCTTCAGAAGGAAACGATGCGTGTTTTCAGAGCGGCTGGAATAATAAACGATCAGCCCCATCACGCTGCCGCCTCAGCTGATCGCGCCGATCATATCCGGCCGGAAACCCGCCCAATGGCGTTCGCCGGCGACGACCACGGGAACCTGCATGTAACCGAGGCCGCGAACGTGATCGAGCGCATCCGCATCTTCAGAAATATCGACTATCTCATAGGGGACACCGATGCGGTCCAGCGCGCGATAGGTGGCGGTGCATTGGACGCAGGCGGGCTTGCTGTAAACGGTGACGGTCATAATTTCCCTTTCGAAGCCGCATTACACACGGCTCAACATTGCCGATTGCGGTCGCAATCGGGTGGATGGATCTGTCATTCAGGTGAGGCGCACGGCTTAGAGGGTTTGTCGCATTTCCGGACGGAAACCGGTGTCCCTGAAAATGTTCCGGGCCGCGTAAGATCACTCTCTACGCCGATGAGCGCAGGAACTTAAAAAAATGCACTGGCATGACTTCACCCCGAAGCTTGTTCTGGAGGGGGCAGAAAAGGGCGAACGCAATTCATTTGCGCCATACCTTCCTTCCGGACACCCCGCCCGTGGACGTTTGCGCTCAAGGCAGGTCTCCTGACTTGCGGGTCACAACATCTGTTCCGGCCTTCCCGGGGCTTTTGACCCCAGTGACCCAAATCGGAACGATGCTCGCCGCTTACAGTTGCGAGGGCAGCCTCGGTTTTGGCCCCTGATGGGTAATCCGCACCGTGTTCCCTTTTAATCCGCGCTCAACTGGCGGAACCAAAGCGGACAACACTTGCCACTAACCAGAGCGGCTTTCAAGTGCGTTTTTTGCTGACCGCAGCCGGAAGCCGGCTTTCGCACACCCGGACGAAAACGTTCCCCGCGAGAGGTTTAGGCCGCCGAAAGTGACAGACGAGCTGCCAGTTCATTGTGACGACACTCAAGACCGGCCGACAGGCCATCGAGCCATGACGGGGTCGCGCCAGTGAGGGTTCGACCGCCGCCTCAGGCGACGGTCGAACCGTTGATCATGTGGAAAATGGCGCGCGACGGCGGGCGTCAGAATGAGACCTTGAGCGTCCCCTTTACCGCGCCAGAACCCGATGCCGGCCCGAATTTGCCGGAATAGGTGAGGCCCGCATTGATACCCTTGTCCAGGATATAGTTGAGCCCCAGATCGACCACGAGAGCATCGCGTGACAGGCCGGCACCGACGGTGCGGAAAGCCGCACCACCGGCTAGGGACTGGCTGGAACTGCCCTGGACGTCGCCGAACACATGCTGCCACCCCACCATGGCACTGGCCGAAAGCTCAGCATCGCCAACCGGAACCTGGGTGGCCATACGAATGCCGACAACGCTGATCCCCAGCGCCTCGCCAGCCACCGTGCCTGTCAGGGCAAAAGGCGAACCGGTTTCGGCGAAATTGGCCGACGAAAGGCCGATCAGCGTACCTGATACGAAGGGCATCACATCCACATTGGCAAGTTCGAGGCCATAGCCCACTTCGCCGAACAGCTGGCCCGACAGCCGTGTATAGGAGGTGCCGATGGCGCTGTTGACGCCACCGAAACTGATCGCACGCGTTGTGTCCACGCCCGAGAGTGTGACGCCGGCGCCCATACTGGCCTTGATCGGCCCAAATTCGGTCTGGCCGTACACTGCCAAGTCGCCATTGGTGCTGCGTGCTGACGCATTCTGCGCGTCCACCCGACCACCTGTGCGGCTGAGGCCACCGGCAAAGCCGACATTCCAATTGCCCACAGCAATACCATCGGCGCCGGCAAAGAGCGCTTGTTCGCTCCAGTTCATGCGGGCCGCCCCACCACCCTCGGACCAGCCACCCACCGCCTGAAGCGAGGTCCAGCCCTGGGCGGTCTTGCCGGCAACGCCGGGCGCAAAGCGGTTGTTCAGCGCATCGCGCAGCAACCCGCCATGTTCGAGGATCAACGTCGCGCCCGAGGCATGCACCTCGCCCGCCACCTGGCTCAGCGCCGGCACCAGCGCTTCCGGCGTCGTGGCATAAAGCGCCGAGAACACCTCAGTGCTGCGCGGCCCCGCGGCCGGGCGCACCGCGTCCAGCGCCGCACCCACCGCATTCTGGTTCGGGTCCGCGGCCAGCCCATTGGCGGCCAGATTGCCATAGACCAGCGGCGTCACCACCAGCGCAATGCTGGCGCTGCTGTAGAGCGTGTCCATGCGCGTGCTGTTGGGCATGCCGCCCGTCGTCGGCTGCGTCAGCGATGTGAAGCCGCCGGTGACGCTCGTGCTGGCCTGGATCACCTCATATCGGCTGCCCAGCGGCGCCACATAGCTATTGCTCGCCGAGCCCGTGATCCCCCGCAGCACCGGCACGATCACGCCATTGACGCTGATGCTGCCCGTGCTTCCGGTGGTGATCAGCCGCGAATAATTCCCCGCGCCATTGCTCGTGCCCGTGCCGTCGATATCAAAGGAAGTCGTCGCCCCGGCTGCGATCGTCACCGGACCATTGACCGTCAGCGTGCCCGGCGAATTGCCAGGTGCCAGCCGGCCGGCCGAATAGAGCGAAGAATCGATCTTGCCCACGCCGCGCAGCGCGCCATTCTGGGCAACCGTCACCTTGGACGTCACCGAACCATTGATCGACAACTGCCCACCATTGACCGTGGTCTCGCCGGTATAGCTATTGGCGCCAGTCAGCGTCAGCGTGCCCGAGCCCTGCTTGTTGAGGCCGCCGCTGCCCGAGATCGAATTGGACAACGTCGAGTTGGAGCCAGCCGTGTCGACCACCGTCGTGGTGATGAACTGGCCATAGCCCTGCAGCGCCCGGCCCACATTGACCATGCCCCAGCCGAACTTCTGCCGGTCGCCCATTGCGGTCGCCGTGGTCAGCAACACCTGCTGGATGTCATGGGCGGAAAAGAACGGGAAGGCCTGCTTGATCAGCGCTGCTACGCCCGTCACCACCGGCGTCGCCATGGATGTGCCATCCATCGGCCCGTAATCGCTGCCATCGGCGCCCGTGCCCAGTGGCAGGGTCGAGGGAACGGCAACGCCAGGGGCGACCAGGCACCAGTCTGCGGCTACGCCGCATTCATTGCTGAAACTGGCGAGATCGCCGTTGCTGTCCACCGCGCCGACGGCAAGGAAATTGTTTCGCAGTTCGGGCACCCAATAGGGCATGGCGCCCAGCCCATCCGGCGAGGGCTGGCTTTCATTGCCCGTCGCGAACACCATCAACACGTCTTTTTCAGCGGCATATTTCGCAGCGGCGATGGTCTGCGGCAGCGCCGCGGCATACCAGGTGGCGGTGTAGTCGGTCACATTGCAGGGCGGATTGACCGCCTGCGCGCAGTCGTTGACGCCGCTCGAATTGTTGATGATCGACACGCCCCGATCAACCATCTGGCGCCAGCTCTCGTTGAACCAGCCGTCCGAACTGCCCAAGCGCGTGTCATAGACGCCGTTGATGATCTGGGCATCAAAGGCCACGCCATGCATGCCCACGCCATCGCGATTGGCGGCAATGATGCCGCTCACATGCGTGCCGTGATTGGTCCGCCCGCTGGGCTGGTCAGTGTCAATCCCCTCGAAATTGTCCGAGCCGGTGATAACAACGCCGGTGTTGAGGTTGAAGCCGGGCAGCAGCCGCCCGTTGAACTCGGGGTTGCGCGTGTCAATGCCGGTGTCCAGCACGCCCACCACCACGCCCTTGCCGGTGATTCCCAGCGCATAGGCCTTGGCCGCGTCGATGGCATTGAGCTGGTAGGCCGACAGATATTCAGCCGTCTTCCAGTAGTCGACACTGCTGGTGTTGGACTGCGCCTGCGCCGCCCCGCCGACCAGATTCAGCGCCAGCGCAATGGCCAGTCCCAAAAACCGTTTTCTGTTCACGCTTTTGCCCCCTATTAAGACTGCACGTTCATGCTTGGCCGTCTCGATAGCAGGGCGTGCGGGATCGGTGATGAGAGCAAAATTCCAATTGTGGTTTGTCCGTCTCAACCACACCGCTGCGCCGGAAAACTGTGACAAGCCAGCATCATGACTCAAGCCGAACCAGGCCTGCCGCGCCAGTCCTTCAACTCCGCAGATGGCGATCCCGCCCAGGCCTTTGCCGGCTGGCAGGCCGCGGTGGCGCCGGTATTCGATGTCGCGCCGGCTTTTCCCGATCAGCCCTTCGCTGCCACCTATGACAGCTACCACCTGGGCGATATCCTGATCGGCCTGGGCACCTTCGACGCCACCGCGTTCACTCGCAGCCTCGACAAGGCCAAGCGCGATGGCCTCGATTACGTGCTGATCCAGGTCTATACCGCCGGCGGCTATAGCGGCCATCTCGATGACCGGCCGGTCACCGTCCACCCTCGCGACCTCGTCACACTCGACATGACGCGTGAGACGCGCACCGTCTCGCTGGCGTCCAGCAACATCACCGTGCTGCTGCCCCGCGACCTGGTGAAATCCCGCCAAATTCCCCACGGTCTGATGACCCGCGGCCCGCGCGGTGCCGTTCTGGGCGGTATGCTGGCAGACCATCTCATAGGCCTGAGCCAGCGCCTGCACACCATGCCGCTGAGCACCGGCGCCGCCGCTGCCGTCGCCACCCTGGCGCTCTACGAAGCCGCGCTCGACCCCATCGAGGAAATGCTGGAGGCTGCCGTCGAACCACAGCGCGACCTGCTGTTCCAGCGCGTCCGCCGGCTTATCGATGCCCGCATCACCAGCGGCAAGATCGACATCGCCAGCCTTGCCGCCGATCTGGGCGTCTCGCGCTCGACGCTTTATCGCCTGTTCGAGCCACAAAAGGGCGTCGAGGCCTATATCACCGATCGCCGCCTGGCCCATGTGCGCCGCGCGCTGAGCGACGAGAACGATACTCGCCGCATTGGCACCATCGCCGCTGCCTATGGCTTTGACGACCACTCCAACTTCAGCCGCATCTTCAAGCGCCGCTACGGCCAGACCCCGGCCGATCTGCGCACGCTGGGTCGCCACGCCCGGCCGGAGGAGAACGAGGAGTCTTTTGATCTGCGGCCCTGGATTGCCGACGTCACCTGATCGTCGTTCGCTATTTGCGATATCCACCGCCGCCCAGAGCGCAGAGGCCCCACCCTGGTCCGTCTTGCAAGAAATCGCTTGGGAAAACCTTTTCCATATTGCCAAGGCTGCGTGTTCGAGGATAGTGCAGCTTAGCGGGGAAAACCTTTTCTTGATCTGGAGGGATGCTTGGGCGGCAGTGGTGACAAGGGTGTGGAGGCGGGTGCCTATCCGGCGCGCGCGACAATACGCGATGTCGCGGCTCGAGCCGGTGTGTCGATTGGCACGGCATCCAAGGCCCTCAACGCCAATGGCCGGCTGAAGCAGGACACAATCGACAAGGTCATTGCAGCCGCCAATGACCTGGGCTTTCGCCCCAATGCCATGGCGCAGAGCCTGCATCGCACGCGCTCGATGACCGTGGGGGTTCTGACAAACGACAGTTTTGGGCGCTTCATCTTTCCGATTCTGGAGGCACTCGAGGAGACGCTGGCCGAGCATGGCATCGCGATCTTCATGTGCAATGCCACCGACGACCCGCAGCGCGAGCAGCAGCATGTCGACCAATTGCTGGGTAAAAGGATCGATGGCCTGCTGGTGACCGCGCGGCGCATGGACAGACGTCCGCCGATCGCGGTGCCGGGCAAGTCCATGCCGGTCATCTATGTGTTCTCCCAGACCGATGACCCCGATGCGCTGTGCCTGTTGCCCGATGATCGGGGTGGCGCTGCGCTGGCAGTGGACCATCTGATTGCCACCGGGCGCAGGCGCGTTGCCCATGTCACCGGGCCGACGGAGTTCGAAGCGGTGAGCCTGCGCTACCAGGGATATCTGGACGCGCTGACGCGCGCGGGACTGTCGCCGCAGTCGGACTATTACCGCAGTGGCGCCTGGTCGGAGGCCTGGGGGCGCGATGCGGTGGCGCAGCTGTTTGGCGGCGGCATAGAACCGCCCGATGCTCTGTTCTGTGGCAATGACCAGATTGCGCGGGGTGCGGCTGATGCGCTGCGCGAACGCGGCCTGGCTGTGCCCGGCGACGTTGCCGTGGTCGGCTTTGACAATTGGGACGTGATGGCGCTGGCGGCCCGGCCCCCGCTGAGCAGCGTCGACATGAACCTGCATGCCCTGGGACGGGCCGCCGGCGAAAGGCTGATTGCCATGATCGGCGGCGAACGATTAGCGGGCGTCGAGCGCCTGCCCTGTTCCCTGGTGGTGCGACAATCATCCGGCGAGGAGCCGCAGAGCGCCCCTGCCCCAAAATTTCAGACAAACAAAACATCCTGAGGAGGACCCATGAGCCGCTACGCCCCCGTCAACTTTCCTGACGTCAAACTGGAAGGCAAATTCTGGCACGAACGTCTCGAAACCGTGCTGACCCGCACCATTCCGAGCCAGCACAGCAAGCTGAGCGAATACACCATTCTGGACTCCATCAAGCTGCCGCAGCCTCCGCCGCCGTTGCGGTTTCCGCGCCATGCCAATGGTTTTACCGTGCAGGTGTTCTGGGACAGCGATGTGGGCAAGTGGATCGAGGCGGCCAGCTATGCCCTGGCGCATCGACGTGATGCCGAGGTCGAAGCCAAGATCGAAGCCATTGTCGATGATTTCGAAAAGGCGCAGGCGCCCGATGGCTATCTCAACTGCTGGTATCTGGGACGCGAGCCGGAAAAGCGCTTCACCAATCTGCGCGACAACCACGAATTCTACAATGCCGGCCATCTGCTGGAAGGCGCTGTCGCCTATTTCCAGGTGACCGGCCGCCGGCGCTGGCTCGACATCATGGAACGGTACCTGGACCACATCTATTCAGTGTTCGGCACTGGCCCGGGGCAGAAGCGCGGCTATGACGGGCATGAGGAAATCGAACTCGCCCTGATGAAGCTCTACTACCTCACCGGCGAGAAGAAGCACCTCGATTTCGTGACCTACCTGATCAACGAGCGCGGCCGGCAGCCACATTATTTCGATCTGGAGCGGCTGGCGCGCGAGGGCGGCGACAGCACGCAGCCCTATGTGTTCGCCAATTACGAATATTCGCAGAGCCACAAGCCGGTACGCGAGCAGGACAAGGTGGTCGGCCACGCCGTGCGCGCCATGTACCTCTACACTGCCATGGCGGACCTGGCGGCCGAGATCGACGACGCCGCGCTCAAGCATGCCTGCGAAGTGCTGTGGGACGATGTGATGGAGACCAAGATGTATGTGACGGCGGGCCTTGGCCCCTCGGCGCATAACGAGGGCTTTACCCACGACTTCGACCTGCCCAACCAGACCGCCTATGCCGAGACCTGTGCCTCGGTGGCGCTGATTTTCTGGGCGCAGCGCATGCTGCATCTCGATCTCGACGGCAAATATGCCGACATCCTCGAGCTGGCCATGTTCAATGGCGCCCTGAGCGGGCTCAGCCGCGATGGCGAGCATTATTTCTACGCCAATCCGCTTGAAAGCGATGGCACCCCGACCCGTTGGGACTGGCACACCTGCCCGTGCTGCACCATGAATGTGAGCCGCCTGGTGGCATCGGTGGGTGGCTATTTCGTCTCCACCGCCAGCGATGGCGTGGCGTTTCACCTCTATGGCGGCATTGCCACCACGGCCGAGATCGCAG
>JAHJOS010000107.1 GCA_018820005.1 Alphaproteobacteria bacterium
AACCCTGGTCGCCAGTACGAAGAACTGATCAGTGGCGGCATGCTGCTCGATCTGACCCCGCTGGCTGAGAAAGAAGGCTGGGCTAATTTCATTCGCCCTGCTTCCATTTCTGAAGCCTGTCTGGTCGATGGTCACTGGTGGTGCGTGCCCGTGAACATCCACTCGTGGAACTGGGCCTGGGCGTCCATTCCGGCTTTCGAAAAGGCCGGCGTTGAGCTCCCCACCAGCTTTGACGATTTCCTCTCCAAGGCGCCCAAGCTCAAGGAAGCCGGCATCACCCCCTTCGCGATCGGCGGCGAAAGCTGGCAGATCAACGGCGCGTTCGGCGTGATCCAGACCTCGATGCTCGGCCTCGCTGACCGCGAGAAGATTCTCAAGGATAAGGACATCGAGCTGGCCAAGTCCGAGATGCCTAACGTCTTCACCAAGTTCCGTGAATTTAAACAGTTCTCGGACGAAGGTTCGGCAAACCGTAACTGGAACGACACCACCAATCTGGTCGTGACCGACCAGGCTGGCATCCAGATCATGGGTGACTGGGCACGTGGCGAATTCGGTGTTGCCGGCAAGGTTGCCGGCACGGACTACGCCTGTCTCGCTCTGCCGATCGATCACCCGACCGTATCGACCGGCGGCGACATCTTCCTGTTCCCCAAGCAGAATGACCCTGCTGTTGAGGAAGCTCAGCTCAAGCTGGCATCCATGATGGTCAATCCGCAGGTCCAGGCACTGTTCAACAATGCCAAGGGTTCCATGCCGATCCGTGACGATGTCGACATGTCGCTGGCCGACGACTGCATGAAGAAGGGCCTTGAGATCATCAAGGATCCTGCAAACATCGCCGTCGATGCTGGCCGTTGGCTCTCGAACGACACCACCGGTCAGATGAACGACCTCGTGGCGCAGTTCTGGGCAGACGACTCCATGACTGTTGATGCTGCCGTCGAGCAGTACGTCAACATTCTCGAGACCGCAGAGTAATCATTCCCTGCTTGGCCGGAGGGCAAATGCCCTCCGGCTTTTTTTATTCTTGCATGGCCTTTGCCGTGCAAAAGGGAGTCCGTCTATGTCCCAGTTCGCCCAGGGCAGCGAGGCCGCGGTGTCCGCACCGACCCAGCACCCGCGCCGAGCGCGCCGAAAATTCAACGTGATGTCTATTGTCGGGACTACGCCGATGATCCTGACTGCTGTTGGTGTTTTCGTTGTCTGCATCATCTTCTCGTTCATCTGGTCATTTACCAATTCGAAGTTGTTTCCGAACTTCAATTTTATTGGTTTCGATCAGTATGTCCGCCTTTGGAAATCTGACCGCTGGAATATCTCGGTCGGCAATGTGTTTGTCTTCGGCATCTGTTCGCTTGGTGCCAACATGGTGTTTGGCTACCTGCTGGCTGTGTTCATGGATCAGCGGATCCAGCAAGAAGACTTGTTCCGCTCCATTTTTCTTTATCCTTTTGCCATGTCGCTGGTCGTCACCGGCCTGGTCTGGCAGTGGATGTTCGATCCCAATCTGGGTATTCAGTCTGCAGTCCGTCAGATGGGCTGGACTGATTTCCAGTTTGCCCCACTCACAAATCAGGCAACGGCCATATACGGTGTCGTGCTGGGCGGTGTCTGGAATGGTGTCGGCGTGACCATGGCCATCATGTTGGCCGGGTTGCGTGGCGTCGATTCCGAAATCTGGAAGGCTGCCAAGATCGACGGCATTCCCGCCTGGCGAACCTATCTGTTTATCGTGTTGCCCATGATGAAGGGCGCAATCCTGACGGCCTTCATCCTGCAGTGTACCGGCGTGGTGCGCGTGTTCGATATTGTCATTGCCATGACCCAAGGTGGTCCCGGCATCGCCACTCAGATGCCAGCCATCTATGTCATCCAGTACATCACTGACCGCGTGAACGTGGGGCAGGGCATGGCCGCGGCCAGTACGATGCTGCTGCCGGTAATCGCCGTGATTGCCCTTCAGGGACTGCTGCAGTGGCGCTCCAAGCGCAAGAAGGAAAAGGCAATATGACGTCCGAAACAATGACTGCGCCAAAAATTGGCGCGACGGGCGCCGTCGAACCACGTGGCGCCAAGCCCAAGAAGCTGACGATTGCCCGGGTCGGCGTTTACGCCTTTCTGGTGATTGCCGCGCTGTTCTTCCTGATGCCGCTCTGGGTCATGATCGTGACCTCGCTCAAGGGCCTGCCGGAAATCCGGCTTGGCCACCTGTTCAACCTGCCGGCTCAGGTGACATTCGAGCCCTGGCTCAAGGCCTGGGATACCGCCTGCACGGGTCGCGACTGCAACGGTCTGAAACCGGGCTTCTTCAACTCGCTCAAGATCACGCTGCTCTCGGTTCCAGTTTCGATCGTTGTTGCCATGATCAATGGCTATGCGCTCAGCTTCTGGAAATACAAGGGTTCCGACCTGCTGTTTGGCATCCTGATCTTTGGCGCGTTTGTGCCCTATCAGGTTGTGATTTATCCGCTCATCATCGGGTTGAGCAAAGTCGGCCTGTTCGCGACACTGCCGGGCATTGTGATCGTCCATACCATCTTTGGCATGCCGATTCTGACCCTGCTGTTCCGCAATTTCTTTGCCTCGCTCCCGCCTGAACTGTTCAAGGCGGCGCGCGTGGACGGGGCCGGTTTCTGGCAGATTTTCTTCCAGATCATGCTGCCCATGTCGGTGCCGATCGCCATCGTTGCGGTCATCTTGCAGACCACCGGCATCTGGAACGACTTCCTGTTCGGCACGGTCTTTGCTGGTCGCGAAAACATGCCAATGACAGTCCAGCTCAACAACATCGTCACCACCACCACAGGTGTGCGCGAGTACAACGTCAACATGGCAGCGACAATCCTGACCGCTGCCGTGCCTCTGGCCGTCTATTTCATCTCGGGTAAATGGTTCGTCCGCGGCATCGCCGCCGGTGCGGTGAAGGGTTAAGCAGATGCAACACAGTGTTTCCATCCGGGATCTGTCGCTCAATTTCGGCAACGTTAAGGTGCTTCAGCACCTTGATCTCGACATCGCACAGGGCGAGTTCATCGTCCTGCTCGGGCCTTCGGGTTGCGGCAAATCGACCCTTCTCAACTGCATTGCCGGCCTGCTCGATGTGTCCGACGGACAGATCTTCATCGGTGGCAAGAACGTTACCTGGGAAGAGCCCAAGGACCGCGGCATCGGCATGGTGTTCCAATCCTATGCGCTCTATCCTCAGATGACAGTCGAGCGGAACCTCAGCTTCGGCCTGCGCGTATCGGGCATGAAGAAGGATGAGATCGACAAGCGCGTCGCTCGCGCTGCAGAAATCCTCCAGATTGGCCCGCTGCTGCAGCGTAAGCCTGTTGAGCTCTCAGGCGGTCAGCGCCAGCGCGTAGCTATTGGCCGTGCCCTGGTTCGTGACGTTGACGTGTTCCTGTTCGACGAGCCGCTGTCCAACCTTGATGCCAAGCTGCGCAGCGACCTGCGCGTCGAGATCAAGCGGCTGCACCAGCGGCTCAAGAACACCATGATCTACGTGACCCACGACCAGATCGAGGCGCTTACGCTGGCTGACCGTATTGCTGTGATGAAAAATGGCGTCATTCAGCAACTCAGCGATCCGCACACGATCTACAACAAGCCGGTCAATCTGTACGTCGCGGGCTTCATTGGTTCCCCGCAGATGAACATGTTCAATGGCACGCTCAACGGGACCAACTTTGTCGCCGAGGATGGCACGTCCATCTCGGTGGCGACCTATGACTTCGCCACGCCCGTGTCCGGCTCGACCAAGGCAATCATGGGCATTCGGCCTGAGCACATTGTGCTCGGTGAGGAGAGCCGTTCCATGCCCTTCTCGGCCGATGTCGAGATCGAGATCGTTGAGCCCATGGGGTCAGACACGCTCGCCTGGACCAAGATTGCGGGCCATCAGGTTACCTTCCGCTGCAACAGCGACGTCGTACTCAAGCCGGGTCAGAAGGTTGTTGTAGGCTTCGACGCAGGTCGGGGCTCGATCTTCAGCACTGAGACGACCAACCGCCTTTAGGCGATGGGCGTTTTGCGTTGGCGCCCATGGGCGCTGACGCGCGACCGCGTCGGCAGCAAGCGGATGTTACTTTTGCGGTGATCAACCTGCCGCTCCTGCGCGACACTCATTCAAAACAGCGCTACCCCCTGCGTCGAAATTCGCAGCGTATCCATCAATTCTAACGTTACAAATGAGGCCAAGATGACCGTTCTGTCATTCCAGCTCTACAGCGCACGCAATGTGCCATCCCTCGAAGACTATTTGGCCAAGCTGGCCGGCATTGGTTACACCCAGGTCGAAGGCTACGGTGGACTATATGCCGATGCAGCCGGGCTTGCCGCCACGCTCAAGAAAAATGGCCTGACGATGCCGACGGGCCACTTTGGCCCAGCGCAGGTCGCCGATGTCGAAACCACGCTCAGGACAGCTGAGACGCTCGGCATGAAAAAAATCTATTGCCCGCACATCGGGCCTGAAGGCCGCAGTGCGGACGAGTCCAAATGGCTTGAACTGGCAGAGATGCTCGCCAAGGCGGGCGAGACCTATTCCAAGCACGGCTACGGTTTTGGCTGGCACAATCACGATTTCGAATTTGTGCCCACCACCTCGGGCCGTACGCCCATGGAAATCATCCTGGAAACCGCACCTGCCATTGAATGGGAATGCGACGTGGCCTGGGTTGCACGTGGCAAAGCTGACCCCGTCGCTTGGTTCGACAAATATGGTGACCGCATCACCGCCGTGCACGTCAAGGACATCGCCCCCGCCGGCGAATGCCTCGACGAAGACGGCTGGGCTGATGTTGGCTTTGGCATGCTCGATTGGGACAATCTGATCGGCAAGGTGCAGGCCAAGACCAAGGCAGAATACTTCGTCGCAGAACATGACAAGCCCAATGATGAAGTGCGTTTCGCCACGCGCTCCATGGCGACCGCAAAGAAGTGGAAGTAAGCAAATGGCCAAGACCTTTGGCGTCGGCATCATGGGTGCCGGCAATATCTCTGCCGCCTATCTAAAGCTCGCGCCGCTGTTCAAGTGGCTCGAGGTTCGTGCCGTGGCAGATATTCTGCCTGCCGCTGCCCAGAAGCGCGCCGATGAATTCGGCGTCAAGGCGCAGACGCCCGACGAGCTGCTCAAGAACAGCGAGATCGATGTCATCGTCAACCTGACAATTCCCTCGACGCACTATTCGGTCTCGATGGATATCATTTCGGCCGGCAAGCATGCCTATTCCGAAAAACCCTTCGTTCTCTCCCTCGAAGAAGGCATGGCGCTCAAGAAGGCCGCTGACGATCGCGGCCTCCAGGTTGGCTCGGCCCCTGATACCTTCCTTGGCGGTGCGCATCAGCAGGCCCGACAGATCATCGACAGCGGCAAGCTGGGCAAGATCATGAGCGGCACCATGCATGTCATGAGCCGTGGCATGGAGCACTGGCACCCCAATCCGGACTTCTTCTTCCAGCCCGGCGCCGGCCCGATTCTTGATCTCGGTCCCTATTACGTCACCGACCTGATCCACTTGCTCGGCCCGGTGAAGCGCCTTTCGGCCTTTACCAACATGGCCCGCGCCGAGCGCGAAGTCACCGCCGAGGGCCCCTACAAGGGCACTTTCGTCAAGGTCGGCACGCCCACCACCATCCACGGCGTACTCGAATTTGCGTCCGGCGCCATCATCACCATCGGCGCAAGCTGGGATGTGGCGGCACATGGCCACCACAATATCGAGCTCTATGGTACTGACGGCTCGATCTTTGTGCCCGATCCCAACTTCTTCGGTGGTGACCTGGTCACGGCCAACATTGCCGGCGAGCGAACCAATGTGACGCCGTGGGACCACCCGTTCGGCAAGCCAAACCAGGATCTCGACAAGCCGACCCCGCGCGCCAACTACCGTACCGCAGGCTTGGCCGACATGATCGCGTCCATCGATGGCGGCTATGCAGCCCGTTGCGGTCTCGACGTGGCCCTGCATGCCGTTGACGTCATGACCAGCCTGCTCAAAGCCGGCGAAAGCGGCCAGGTACTGACGCTCTCCACCACCTGTGAGCGGCCACTGGCTCTCAGCCCGGCCGACGCACAGGCCCTGCTGAAATAATGAGGTGCGTACCTCATTGACACCTGTCACGGGTCGGTCAACATTGTGAGAAATCACTAGAGCAGGCGGCGGCTACTCGCCGCCTGTTTTTACGAGTTGGTACAAGACT
Organism: Alphaproteobacteria bacterium; assembly: GCA_018820005.1. Classification (GTDB taxonomy): domain Bacteria; phylum Pseudomonadota; class Alphaproteobacteria; order Rhizobiales; family Devosiaceae; genus Devosia. The sequence goes on from JAHJOS010000107.1 coordinate 6,208, forward strand.
GAGGCGCTAAGCGCCCGCAACGAGGAGAAGACCTATGCGCACCATCAAGGGGCCGGCAATCTTTCTGGCGCAATTCGCCGGCGACGCGGCGCCGTTCAATTCCTTCGATGCCATTTGTGGCTGGGCTGCCAACTATGGCTACAAGGGCGTGCAGATCCCCACATGGGTCGGCAGCCTGATCGACCTGGAAAAGGCCGCCACCTCCAAGACCTATGCCGATGAACTGACCGGCACAGCCGCCAAGCACGGTCTGGCGATCACCGAGTTGTCGACGCATCTTCAGGGCCAGCTTGTGGCTGCTCATCCTGTGTATGACACCATGCTCGACGGCTTCGCGCCCGCCTCAGTCCATGGCAACCCCAAGGCCCGCCAGGAATGGGCTGTGCAGCAGTTGCATTGGGCCGCCAAGGCATCCAAGAATCTTGGCCTGACCGAACATGCGACCTTCTCGGGCGCACTGGCATGGCCGTTCCTTTATCCGTTCCCGCAGCGCCCTGCGGGCCTGGTCGAAGAAGCCTTTGATGAGCTCGCGCGCCGTTGGACGCCGATTCTCAATGCCTTTGATGAAGCCGGCGTCGACGTCGGCTACGAACTGCATCCTGGCGAAGACCTGTTCGACGGGGTCACCTTCGAGATGTTCCTTGACCGGGTGAAGAACCATCCGCGCGCCAACATTCTCTACGACCCCAGCCACATGGTTCTGCAGCAGCTCGACTATCTCGATTTCATCGACATCTACCATGAGCGCATCAAGCTGTTCCACGTCAAGGACGCCGAGTTCAACCCGACCGGCCGTCAGGGTGTCTATTCGGGTTACCAGAGCTGGATCAACCGGGCAGGCCGCTTCCGCTCGCTTGGCGATGGCCAGGTCGACTTTGCCTCCATCTTCTCCAAGATGGCGCAGTATGACTTTGCCGGCTGGGCGGTTCTCGAATGGGAATGCGCCATCAAGCACCCCGAGGATGGCGCGCGCGAAGGCGCCGAGTTCATCAAGAACCACATCATCCACGTTACTGAAAAGGCGTTCGATGACTTCGCATCCGCTGGCACCGACCTGGCAGCAAAC
>JAHJOS010000108.1 GCA_018820005.1 Alphaproteobacteria bacterium
CTCGCCGGTGACGTTGATGTTGTCGGTATTGAGCACGCCATGCACAAAGCCGGCAGCAATCCACTGCGCCCCCAGCGCCGCCACTTTGGCGACCACCGCGCCCAGCAATGCGGCGGCAGGATCGGGCGATCCGCCGAGGTCGGGATAGTAGTTGGCAATGGCATAGTCGACCAGTTGCCTAAGACCCTGGGTGTCCTCCAGATAGGCAAGGCGCTGGAAGGTGCCAATCCGGATATGGCTGTGGCTGAGCCGGACCAGCACCGAGGATCGGGTGGGCGAGGGCTCGTCGCCGCGATAGAGCTGCTCGCCGGTTTCCACCAGCGACAGGCTCTTGGAGGTATAGACACCCATGGCCTCGAGCATTTCGCTGGCCAGCACCTCGCGCACGCCGCCCTTGAGCGTCAGCTTTCCATCGCCGCCGCGCGACCAGGGCGTGGTGCCGCTGCCCTTGGTGCCCATATCGAGCAGGCGGCCATCGCTGAGGTCGCGGGCCTGGGCAAACAGAAAGCCGCGCCCGTCGCCCAAGTCGGGATTATAGCTGCGAAACTGGTGCCCGTGGTAGCGCAGGGCCAGCGGTTGCGCCAATGAGCCGGGTAGCGGGGTGAACCGACCGAAATGCTCCAGCCAGGCCGCATCGCTTAGGTCCGCCAGCCCTACGCGCGCCGCCCAGCGCTGGTCGCGGTGGCGCAGGGTGGTCCGGGGGAAGCGCGCGGGGGCAACGCGATCGAAAAAAGCGTCGCCGAGCGTCTCGTGATTGCGGGCAGGCTGAAAATCATTCATGGCCGGACAAGGCTAGCACGGCTCCGGACCCCGGGGACAGCGCAACCCAGCCTTTCGTCCTGAGATCTGGCGCCGCCGCGCAAATCGCCCTATATCGGCTGATGATGACAAGCCAGTTTGACAGCCTCGATCTTGCGCCGTTCCAGGCGGTGATTTTTGATATGGATGGGACACTTCTCGATACCGAGAGCGTGTTCCGGACGATTGTTTTCGAAGTCTGCACCGAGCTGGGCTTTGAAATGACCGATGACGTGCACCTGTCCATGGTGGGCGGCAGCCACGAGCGCACCAATCAATTGCTGGTCGAAGCCTATGGCGTCTCCTTCCCCTATACCCTGTTTGACGAACGCTGCCGTGTCATCATGCGGGAACGCAGCCATGGCGGGGTGCCAATCAAGGCTGGCGCGCTCGAACTGGTGACCGACCTGCAGGCGCGCGGCATCCCCACGGCTGTAGCCACCTCGTCGCGCAAGCCGCATGCCCACAACCATCTGGGCGCCGCCGGCCTGCTCGATATGTTCCAGACCATCGTCACCCGTGATGATGTCATTAATCCCAAGCCGCACCCCGAGCCTTACCTGACCGCAGCCCGGCGGCTCGGCATCGAGCCGACCCAGTGCCTGGCGCTCGAGGACAGCCATTCCGGTGTCCGGGCAGCCCATGCCGCCGGCATGCAGACCATCATGGTCCCCGATCTGGTTCACCCCAGCGAGGATATAAGGGCCCTGGGCATTGCGGTCATGGAAAGCCTGACCCACGTCCACCATGCCGCGTTCCGTCGTTCCTGACGGCATCACGATCTTCCACTGAGCCACCCGTCGCCCCGCAGCGGCGGACTGGCCTGTGGACGAATCCTTCCGACTAAAAGTGCCAAGCGGAATTTATTTCTCTCCGTAAACTTTTATCTTTCACCCAAACCACCCCTTCATCACGTTGAAAGCCCTTGCATTACAAGGGTTTCATTCGGCACGCTCGCCGGTTAACCGTACTTTAAGAAGCTAACGCGCATAGTTAACCAGCCGTAAATTCTGGCTTCCCACGGCGCCACTGCTTGGCTAGTGTGCAGCCGGAATTGATCAAGGGTCCACCTAGAGGGGCCTGGTCGAAGGTTCGTTGGATATGACCAGCGGGCTCACGAGTAAGGATGGGGCATTGACGCAATCCTGGCAGCTCAAAGCGGTGCGTGCGGTTTCGCATGTATTGGCCCTGTGCGCAGTTGCGTTCGTGCTTTTCGTTACCCTTGCGCCTGCCCATGCGCAAAACGTCCAGATTGCTTCCGTGACGCCGCTGCCGGTGCCGGCCGACCTGCTGGCCGTTCGCGAACAGCCCGCCATTGGCCCAACCCTGGTGCCGCTGGAGCCTGGCGAACAGGCACTGACCCCCGCCCTGCTGTCCAACTATGTCGCCCGCCAGCAGAAGCTGCGCGCCGTAGACGTGCGGAGCATCGGACCGCACGCGGCGCTTGATACCGATGTGCTGCTCGGCTACATCGCGCGCGGCCCCCTGGGGGGCAATAGCGCCGTGTCCGCCATCGCCAGCCTGGCCAACCCGCAGGTGACGTCCCAGCCGGCGCTCAACCCGTCGGCGCTCGCCGCCTACATCGAGAACGGCTACCAGCCCATCGAGAAGCGCCTGGCCCACGCTAACGCCGAACGCGATTGCCTGGCCCAGGCTATTTATCACGAGGCCCGTGGCGAAAGTGCTGCCGGCCAGCTCGCCGTCGCCAATGTGATCGTCAATCGCGCCCGTTCGGCGAAATTCCCCGCGAGCTTGTGTGGCGTGGTCTACCAGAACGCTGACAAGGGCTATCACCGCTGCCAGTTCACCTTTGCCTGTGACGGCCGCACCGATGCGCCCACCGAACGCCGCGCCTGGGCGCGCTCTGCCGAGTTGGCTCAGACCGTTTATGCCGAATTTGCGACTGGCGAAGCTGTCGGTGCCGTGCCGCGCTCGGCCCTTTACTACCACACCACCAATGTGCGTCCGAACTGGTCCAATACCTATAATGCCGTCGCCCAGATCGGCTCGCATATCTTCTACGCGCCCAACTGAGGCGCGTTCCTCCCACCTGACATGACCGGGCGCCGCACAGCCATTGGCTTGCGGTTGTGTGACTTGACGGACCCCGAGACGGCTTTCGCCCCTGGTAAAACTTAAAAAGTGAGACGGTCGCCGCCTCGGGGGGCCGGTTTTTGGAGCTATGCTGCCGGCAAGGGTCGCTCGCCCCGGCGCAGACACAACAATTGAACCTGCGCGAGAGGCAAAACCCGCGCCCGGCGCCCCCCACCACTGTTCGCCTGCAGGCCGCCGCGCGGGGGGACGGGCATCAGTTTAGCCGATGTGGGGGAAGCGGGGAGAAGATGGATAGGTGCGGCGGAGCAGTCGCCCCGGACTTCTCAGTCGACACCCTCCCCTTGATGGGGAGGGATCGAGGGTGGGGTGACTCTGCCGGGGAGATCGGGGCTCTCACACCCCCTCCCAACCTCCCCCATCAAGGGGGAGGTGCCCCTCAGTGGGTGGGTTGATCGGTGCCACAGGAACTGCAGTCGACACCCTCCCCCTTGTGTGGAGGGATCAAGGGTGGGGGGGCTGGCCCGGAGGTCGGGGCTCTCCCCCCCCTAGCTTTGTAACTTGACTGCGCCGTTGCCTGACCGATCATCAAGTGCGGTGAGGCGCAGCAGGTCGGCCTACTCCGCCGCCTGGGCCATGCGCGGACCGGGGCTGGCATTGGCGGCGTCGCCGAATTTTTCAAAGTTCGCCCGGAACAGGCCCGCCAGATGCAGCGCCTGCCGGTCATAGGCCTCAGGATCGGCCCAGGTGAGGCGGGGAGTGAGCAGGCGAGGCTCGACGCCGGTCACCGCAATGGGGACGGCAAAGCCGAACAACTCGTCAAGCCGCGTCTCGGCATCATCGAGCGTGCCGTCGAGTGCCGCCGTCAGCAGCCGCCGCGTCGAGGCAATATCGATGCGCTTGCCAACACCATAGCCGCCACCGGTCCAGCCAG
>JAHJOS010000109.1 GCA_018820005.1 Alphaproteobacteria bacterium
AACAGAGCACCAATGCGGCTCATCAGGTTCGACTTAAGCGCCGTGCGCAGATAGGAGCCAACCTGGCGGGCGGTGCCTTCGGCGGTCTTGAGCGCGATATTGCCGACAAAACCTTCGGTCACCACAACGTCGACGGTGCCCTTGCCGATGTCATCGCCTTCGATAAAGCCGTGATAGGTAAAGCCGGCGCCGCTCGCTTCACTCAGGATACGCCCGGCTTCCTTGATCGATTCGAGGCCCTTGACCTCTTCGGTGCCCACATTGAGCAGGCCCACCGTGGGCGACTGGTCGTCGAACAGGCACCGCGCCAGCGCCGATCCCAGAATGGCATAGTCGACCAACTGCTGGGCGTCCGCGCCAATGGTGGCCCCCATGTCGAGAACCACGATATCGGTGCGCAGTGTGGGCCAGATGGCTGCGATGCCGGGCCGTGAAATGCCTTCCATCGGCCGCAGGCAAAAAGTTGCCATGGCCATCAGCGCGCCGGTATTGCCACCGGAGATGGCGACATCGGCCTCGCCATCCTTGACGGCCTGGATGGCCATCCACATCGAGGATGTGCCCCGCCCCTTGCGCAGGGCCTGGCTGGGCTTTTCGTCCATGGCGATGACGGTGTCGCAGTGGCGGACGCTGGAGGCATCCTTGAGGGCGGGAAACTCTTCGAGCAGCGGGGCAATCGCCTCCTGCCGACCATGGAAGATAAACCGCGCGTTCTTTCGCTCCTTGAGCAGCAGATAGGCGCCGTGGAGAACCGAACGGGGGGCATTGTCGCCGCCCATGGCATCCACTGAAAGTGTTATTGTATCGGTCATTTCCGCCCGTTTTCGGCCTGCTCAGCAGGCATGCGAACATATCTCATCGCAAAGTCGGTGCAACCCCTACGCCCCATTCTAGGGCTCACTGTCGCCACTCTTTTTGAGTTTGTTGAGCGCGGCAAACGGGCTGGTCTCGGCCGGACCAAGGTCAACGCCAAGGCTCTCAAGGCTCTCCCCGGGTCGACGCGGATAGGCGTCGATCGCCAGCGCCAGCGTTTCCACCAGCAGCGCGCTCAGATCGACTTCAGGGCCATCGAGGTGGTCGGGGAAGTCGTCATCTTCAAGGTCCACGAACACTTCCGAACCGGGCGTCGGCGCCTTGTCACCGGCCTCGGGCAGATAGATGCGGTCGACCACTTCGTCGATCTCCTGGGTCACCGCCTCGAACGAAACCACCGATGGCTGCACGATACGCGCCAGCAGGCGCCCCTGGGCGCGGATGCCGCCGCGGAATGGCGCGATGGTGAGCTTGGCGTCGAACAGTTCGACCGCTGAAATCTTGAGTTCCTGGGCGAGCGTGGCGCGGGTCGGCGCATCGAGCAGCACGACCAGATCGCGCCCCGCCGATGGCAGGCGGTCGATTCGGACCACGGCGTCAAACAGGGGCGGCAATACTGCGCTCATGCGGCGTCCTCGAAATGCAAATTACCAGAAATAATGTCTGCGGCCGCCTGCCCCGCCAGCGCGCGATCTTGGCGCAGCATGTAATCGACGAGGGCACCCACATGGTCATTGGGGACGCCGTCAAAGACATTGCGGCTCAATACGGCTTCCAGTGCGATGGGATCATTGCTGTCCATGGCAGCATTGAGCGCTGCCAGCAAGCCGAAGAACAGGCTGCCCATCTTCTGGATCTTTTTGGGAACACCGAGATCGCCCGTGCCCATCTCGCGCAGCGATCGATCCATGTCCTTGAAAAACAAATCGAAAACAGCCTGGCTGAAGTCCTTGCTTGTCCCTGTTTCGCTGCGCAGGCGCCGAAAGACCAGCGCCATGTGCAGGCTGATCATGTCGAAGCGGCCCGTGACCGTATCGGGCACCTGCCAATCGGCGTAGAAGCGGGGCTGCCGGGATTGCGCCACAATGACATTATAGATCGCGTAGACGGGCGCGGGGTCGGATTTCTTGCGGAACAGGCTCAGTATCATGGGATTGCGCTCAGCATCGTGATTGGCCTAACACCGGGGCAAAACTGCCGGCCGGTTCATTGCCAGCTTGCCAGACTGACACCTTGGCAGCTACACATTCCGGCGATTGAAGCGTCGTCGCCTTATAGCCGTGCCTATAGTCGAGAGCCATCGGGAAAGTCAAATTCATGCACCTGCGTACCGTTTCCGGTTCCATCGCGCCACTTGCCGCCCTTGCCCTGATGACACTGGGCCTGGCGGCCTGCACCAGCAGCACGGCGCTGGTGACGGCACGGACCCAGGGATATGAAATCTCCGACAGCGCGCAGGCCCAGATCCGTCCGGGCCAGAGCCAGCAGCTGGTTCAGCTGGTGCTTGGTTCGCCGCAGTCCACCAACGCCTTCGGCGACCAGACGGCCTGGTATTATATCCAGACCAAGGTGCGCCAGACCGCGTTCGGCATGACGATGATCGATTCGCGCACGGTGCTTGCCGTGTATTTCGACAAGAACAAGAAGGTTGTCGACAAGGCGGTCTATTCGCTCAAGGACGGCAAGACCGTCACCATCGAGACACGCCGCACCCAGTCGTTCGGCCAGGACCGCACCTTCATCGACCAGATCCTGCAGTCGTTCTAGGCGCTGCACAACACCTACCGAGGAGCCCCGGGAGACCGGGGCTTTTTGCATTATGGGGACACCAATGAATCACAATAGCAAAGACCATCACGCCATTGCCCTGTGGGCTGCCGATTGCGCCGAACGGGTCATCACCCTGTTTGAGAAGGCGCATCCCGGCGACAAGCGCCCGCGTGCGGCCATCAATGCGGCCCGGCGCTGGGCCCAGGGCAATCTGAGCGTCAATGACGCGCGCAAGGCGGCTTCGGCGGCCCATGCCTCGGCACGCGAGCCTGGCCCGGCCGATGCCCGGCTGGCAGCGCGTGCCGCCGGCCACGCCGCAGCGACGGCGCACGTGCCCTCACATGCGCCCCATGCCGCCAATTACGCGCTCAAGGCGGTTATCGCCGCCGGCGGTGATGATGTGGCTGAAGAAGCCTGGCAGGATCAGGCTGTGCCCGGCGCGCAAACCGAATAGGCCGGCGCGGTGCGCCTATTGTGACTGCGTGAGGTCGGAGCCCGCTTCGCGGGCGACGGCGTCGAGCGTGGCGTTGACCAGGCCGCTTGCGTCGTCTTCATAGAACGCCTTGGCGATATCGACATATTCAGTGATCACCACGCGGGGCGGAATGTCCTTGCGGCGCAGCAGTTCAAAGGCGGCGGCGCGCAGAATGGCCCGAAGCGTTGCGTCCACGCGTTCCACCGGCCAGCCATCGGCCAGCGCGCGGTCAACCGCGGGATCGATTGCCAGCTGGTGCTTGGTCACCCCGGTGACGATCTGGCGGAAAAAATCGGCATCGGCGGGCAGATATTGCTCGCCCTCGATCTCGCGACCGAGATGGAAGCTGCCGAACTGGGCCAGCGTATCCTCGAGCGTGGCACGCCCCACATCCATCTGGTAGAGCGCCTGAACGGCAGCAAGGCGGGCAGCGCCGCGCTGGTTGGCAGGACGATCGACCTGGGGGTCACGCTTGGGGGCATCAGCCATGGAATATCACTCTGTTGGTTCCGGGCCGTCGACGCCGGGCAGCAAGGGCCAACCCCATAGTCGTCCCGGCCGGGAACTTCAATACAATAGGCGTGGCAGGCGCTATGCAGGGCGCCGATAGATGGTGATTGTCGCTGCGTCCTGGGTCTGCTGCCGCTCGGCAACCAGCCCGGCTGCATCTATCAGGTCGACGAGCAAGCCATCGGGCGTGGCGCGTGGGCCGCCCTGCCCCTGCCCGGCGCAACGCACCAGGACGAGGCTATCCACGAGGTCAGCTTCCAGCAGTGCCGTCAGCAGGCGCGGCCCAGCCTCTACCAGCACGGACTGTATGCCCTTGGCGGCCAGAGCCGCCAGCCCGGCCCCGAGGTCGGGCCGGCCAGTCTTGCCGGCAACACGGATCACTTCCACCGATACCGGCGCGTCTACCACCGCTGCCGTTTCTGCAATGACAGCAGTACGATGGCCGGAAAAACCACCAATCAGATTCAAGCCGCGATCAACGCCATCGGCGCCCGCCAGGACCACGCGCAGTGGCGTGCGGCTTTCAAGCCCGGGGCGAACAATGGCCCGTTGCCCGGCAAGTCCGCGGGCGCTGGCGGCTCCCAGCAGCAGCGCGTCCGAGCGGCTGCGCATCAGGTCGAGCCAGCCGCGCGCCGGTCCGTCTTTTGGATCGATCAGCGTGTCATCATCGGCGACGACCAGCATGACCTTCACCTCGGGCCGCCCCAGCATATGCCGGCTGACATGGCCTGCATGCAGGCGCCGAGACGGCGCGTGATCGGCAAGGATTACCTCGACACCCGCCGATTCCAGCCGCTGCACACCCTGTCCGGCGTTTTGCGGGTCGGGGTCGCGCAGGCCGATGACCACCCGCATGATGCCCGAGCGCACGATGGCATCGACGCAAGGCGGCGAACGGCCCCAATGGCAGCAGGGCTCGATGGTGGTGTAAAGGGTTGCGCCGGCCGCAGAAAACCCAGCCGCCTCAAGCGCCTGCGCTTCAGCGTGGGGCCGCCCGCCCTTGGCCGTAACCGCGCGAGACACCAGGGTATTGCCCAGCGGATCTACAATCAGGGCGGCAGCCGTGGGGACTTCCGCCGTGTTGCCCGATGATGACGTGGCGTAGCGCACCGCCGCATCGAGCCAACGCAGATCCTCGGGGCTAGCCTGGGTCAATCCTCGTCGCGCAGGATGCCCTGCCCCTCGGCCAGTTCCGCCAGGAAATTGCGGAAGTCATCGGCCGCCGAAAAGTTCTTGTAGACCGAGGCGAAGCGCACGAAGGCAACGTCGTCGAGACCCTTGAGCCCGTCCATGACATATTCGCCGATCTGATCGGAGGTCACTTCCACATC
>JAHJOS010000110.1 GCA_018820005.1 Alphaproteobacteria bacterium
CGAACTGCTCGAACAAATCAAAGCCGGCCAGGTCGATCTGGTGTTCCGCCGCTGGAGCCGCCCCAGCGTCAAGCCGGGTGGCACGCTCAAGACGAAACTGGGCGTGATGTCCATTGGCGCCATTGACGACATGGACCCCGTCGATGTGACAGAGGCCGATGCCAGGCGCGCCGGGTTTGCCGATGTGGCAGCGTTTCGCCAATGGCTCGACACCATGAAGCCGGGCCATCTGTTCCAGCGCATCGAAGTCAGCTTTCCGCCCGAGAGCGACTGACCGCCGCTAGAAAGGCGTCGGCGCCACAAAGGTCATGAACTCGCCCGTCGTGGGGTGGGTAAAGCCCAGTTCGGCGGCGTGCAATTGCAGCCGGTCGGCAGCGGCCAGGGTTTCGGCATCGCCATAAAACACATCGCCCAGAATCACATGGCCGATGGCCTTCATGTGCACCCGCAACTGATGGGTGCGGCCGGTGAGGGGGTGGAGACGCACCCGGGTGGCATTGGCCTCGCGGTCCAGCACGGTCCATTCGGTCTGCGAGGGGCGGCCATTGTCATAGTCGACGCGCTGGCGCGGCTTGTTTTCCCAGTCAGTGGCCAGCGGCAGGTCGATCAGCCCCGCGTCCTCAGCAATGACCCCGGCGACGCGGGCGATATAGGATTTGGTGGTCTGGCGGTGTTCGAACTGGCTGCCGATGCGGCCGTGGGCCCGCTTGTTGAGCGCCATGACCAGAACCCCCGAGGTGTCCTTGTCGAGCCGGTGACACATGCCGGCAGTCGGCCATTTCTGGCGGGCGCGGTATTCCAGGCAATCCCACAGCGAGGGGTCTTTGCCGGGCACGCTGAGCAGCCCGCTCTGCTTGTCGAGCACCAGGATATCGTCGTCCTGATGCAGGATGCTCAGATAGGGCTCGAGCGGCGGGGTGTAGTTGGCAAGGGTGGGCATGGGACCGGGCATGGGGAGCCTCTAGCAGAGCCAGGCGTCCTTCAGCAACCACTGGCAGGGGCAGCTTGCACGCGCCATCACGGTTTGGCGGGCCAGATCGGCGTGCCTCATTGAGGTCTTTATCTGGGTGTTTGCTTTGGTCAACGGCAGGCGCGTGAAGATCACGTGCTGAGGCCAAATCTGCCGCCAGAGCCACTCTGGCTGCGCCAGCGGGCGCATTCGGGCAGAGCATCGACGATGTCGAACCAAGGAGATTTGCCATGCATAAGGACGAAGTCAAAGGCGTTGCCAAGCAGGCCGAAGGCGCTCTCAAGGATGCAGCCGGCGGCCTGACCGGCAACGAAAAGCTGCAGGCTGAAGGCAAGCTCGACAAGGCTGTGGGCAAGGCCCAGCAGAAGATCGGCGAAGCCAAGGACGCCGTGCGCGACGCGCTCAAGAAATAAGCGCCGCAAGCGTTCTGCAACCTATGCACAGGGCCGTCCTTCGGGGCGGCCCTTCTGTTTGGCCGCTCCGCTGGCCGCAAAGGCTGGCACGGCGCTCTCGCGCGACTTATGCTCGCGGCATGGAAACCATGATATTTGATACGGGCCTGGGTGCCTTCGGCATCGGCTGGACCGAGGCGGGGGTGGCAAGGCTGCAATTGCCGGGTCTTGCGCCTGACGCGCTGCATGAGCGCATCAACCGCGACGGCGCCACGCCGGGGGACCCCAGCCGCGCCATTGCGGCGGTGGTCGACCGCATCCAAGACTATGCGGAGGGGGAGGCGGTGGATTTTTCCGATGTGCCGCTCGATCTGCGGGCCGTCTCGGACTTCAACCGCCGGTGCTACGCCCTGTTGTTGGCGGTCGGCTGGGGCGCCACCACCAGTTATGGCGCGCTGGCGCGGCAATTGGGCGATGTCGGGCTGTCGCGGGCAGTGGGCGCGGCCATGGGGGCCAATCCGGTGCCGCTGATCATTCCCTGCCACCGTGTGCTGGCCAGCGATGGCAAGGCGGGCGGTTTCTCGGCGCCGGGCGGGGCCGAGGTCAAGCGGCGCATGCTGGCGCTCGAGGGCGTCGTGCCGGGCGTGCCGGCGGGTCAATTGGGTTTCGGGTTTTAGGCATGGGTATCGAGATCGAGCGCAAGTTCCTGGTGCTGTCGGACGCCTGGCAGGCGGCTGTGACCGGCAGCGCGCTGCTGCGGCAGGGCTATCTGTCGTCCAATGCCAAGGCGACCGTGCGAGTGCGCACCAAGGATGATGCCAGTGCCGTCATCACGCTCAAGGGCCAGGTGAAGGGGCTGGTGCGGGCGGAATATGAATATGCCATTCCCATCGATGATGCGCGCGAACTATTGGCTATGGCCGCGCCGCATGTGATCGAAAAGCGGCGCCATCTGGTGCCGTTTGGCGGGTTGGTCTGGGAGGTCGATGTGTTCGAGGGGCACCTGGCCGGGCTGGTGCTGGCCGAGGTGGAACTGGACAGCGCGAGCCAGAGCGTGACGCTGCCCGACTGGGTCGGCACCGAGGTGAGCCTCGATGCCCGCTACAACAATGCGAGCCTGGCGCGGGACGGTGTGCCAAACACCGCGCTCTGAGTATGTTCGCGGGTAGAAAGTAAAAAAATTTTACCGGAATTTCCTGATTTGCCATAGCATTGGCCCTTTGCGCTTCCCATGTAAGGGGGACAAGCAAAGGAGACAGAAATGGCCAAGGATTTTGACGGCAAAGTCGCATTTGTGACTGGTGCGGCATCCGGCATCGGGGAGGCGATCGCCGTCCAGCTCGCGGCGCGTGGCGCCAAGGTGGTGGTGGCGGACCTCAAGCTCGAGGCGGCCGAAGGCGTGGTCAAGGCCATCAAGGCGGCCGGCGGCCAGGCGGCAGCGGTGGCTGTCGACGTGGGCAAGATCGAGCAGGTCGAAAAGGCCGTGCAGTTCGCGGTCGATACCTTCGGCAAGCTCGATGTGGCGGTCAACAACGCCGGCATCGGCGGCACGGCGGCGCCGATTGGCGACTACAGCTTTGAGGACTGGCACAAGGTCATCGACGTCAACCTCAACAGCGTCTTCTATTCGCTCAAATATGAGATTGCCGCCATGCTCAAGAACGGCGGCGGTGCCATTGTCAACATGGCGTCTATCCTTGGGTCGGTCGCTTTCCCCAATGCGCCGGCCTATGTCACGGCCAAGCATGGCGTGGTGGGCATGACCAAGGCGGCGGCGCTGGACTATGCCAAGAAGGGCATTCGCGTCACCGCGGTGGGCCCCGGCTTCATCGAAACGCCGCTGCTGGCCGCGCTGCCCAAGGAAGCCCATGAGGGCCTCAAAGCCACCCATCCTATCGGCCGGCTGGGTACTTCCGACGAGGTGGCGGCGCTGACGCTGTTCCTGCTGTCGGACGCGGCGAGCAATATCACCGGCTCCTACCATCTGGTGGATGGCGGCTATACGGCACAGTAAGCCTGACGCTGTTGAAGTATTCGGGGCGACCTGCGGGCCGCCCTTTTCGTTGCTACTGCCAGCGCTTGAAGCTGCGCAGATGGTCAAGCGATTTGAGCACCGTGCGGGTGATGGTCTCGACGCTGTCGGTGACCGGAACGGGCAGCACGTTCTCGGTCTGCGGATCAGGGACTTCGAGCGTGGCAAACTGGCTGTCGAGCAGGCTGGTGGGCATGTATTCGTGCTGGCGCTTGGCCATGCGCTCGCCGATCACCGCGCGCGTGCCATCGAGATAGACGAACAGGATCGGCTCTCCGGCCTTTTCAGTGAGATAGTCACGATACACCCGGCGCAGCGCCGAACAGGCGCCGACGGACGAGCCTTTGCGCTCGGCAGCCTCATGCAGGGCCAGGGCGAGTTTTTCGAGCCAGGGCCAACGGTCCTCATCGGTCAGCGGCGTGCCGGCGCGCATTTTCTCGACATTGGCGGGCGGGTGATAGCCGTCACCATCGAGGAACGGCACATGCAGGCGGCGGGCGATGGATTGCCCGACGGTGGATTTGCCCGATGAACTGACGCCCATGGCGATGATGATGCGGGCAGGGATGAGGGCCATGGCTCACACCGTCGCGGTAAAGGCGCCATCCACATAAAGGATGTGGCCATTGACGAAGGCAGAGGCGGGCGAGGCGAGAAAGACCACCGCGCCGCCCAGTTCTTCGGGCTGGCCCCAGCGGCCCATGGGGGTGCGGGTCTCGATCCAGCTGTTGAACTTGTCATCGCTAAGCAGCGCCTCGTTGAGCTCGGTGGCGAAGTAGCCCGGCGCAATACCGTTGATATTGAGCCCGTGCCGGGCCCAGTCGACCGCCATGCCGCGGGTGAGATTGGCGACGGCCGCCTTGGTGGCGGCATAGGGCGCCACCGAGGGGCGCGACATGTCCGACAGCAGCGAGCAGATATTGATGATGCGGCCGGCGCCGCGCGCAATCATATGGCGGGAGACCGGCTGGCTGACGTTGAATACCGAAGTCAGATTGGTGGCGATGACCTGATCGAACTTCTCAGGTGGAAAGGCCTCCAGGCTGGAACGAAACTGCATGCCCGCGTTGTTGACCAGAATGTCGATGGGTCCGATCTCGTCCTCGATATAGGTGATGGCCTCGTTGATGCTCTCGCGATTGGTCACGTCGAAGGCCACCGCGTTCACCGTTGCGCCGGCTGCGGCCAGATCGTGGGCTGCAGCGCCCAGGGCGGCCGTATCGCGGGCGTTCAGCACCACGGCGGCGCCGGCATCGGCCAGGGCGCGGGCCATGGCGAGGCCCAGGCCGCGGCTTGAACCGGTGACCAGGGCACGCTTGCCGGTCAGATCGAAGGGGGATGGCATCAGGGGCGTCTCCGATTGGGCTGGTCCTCGCGCTGCGGGATTGACCTAGCAAGAAAAACTACCATACAAGACGGCGAATTTGGGCCAATTATACATGATTGCGGCTTCCGTCCGGCGCCGTATTGTGGTCAGGTTCGCCGCCGCGCGCAGCGTTGTGTGCGCATGATAGACGAAAATTCTCGGAAGGACTGCTGGTATGTCGACAGCTGATATTGGCCTGATCGGCCTTGCTGTGATGGGCTCGAACCTGGCCCTCAACATCGCCGAAAAAGGCTACACCGTCGCCGTACACAACCGCACCGCGTCGCGTATTGATGACTTTGTTGTCACGGCCAAGGCGCAGGGCCTGGACGGCAAGGTCATCCCCGAAGCCGATCTTGCCAAATTTGTCCAGGCCATCAAGGCTCCGCGCTCGATCATCATCATGGTCAAGGCCGGCAAGCCGGTGGACGAAATGATCGAAGAGCTGCTGCCTCTGCTGGACAAGGGCGATGCCATCATCGAATGCGGCAATTCGCTGTTCACCGATACGCAGCGCCGCTTTGATTATCTCAAGCCCAAGGGCATCGGCTATCTGGGCGTCGGTGTTTCCGGCGGCGAAGAGGGGGCCCGTCATGGTCCCTCCATCATGGTGGGCGGCTCCAAGGAGCAGTGGCACAATGCCGAGGCGGTGCTGACCGCCATTGCCGCCAAGTTCAATGGCGAGAGCTGCTGCGCCTATCTGGGCGAAGGCGGCGCCGGCCACTTCGTCAAGACCATCCACAATGGCATCGAATATGGCGACATGCAGATGATCGCCGAAGTCTATGGCGTGATGCGTGATGGCTTGGGCATGTCGCCCAAGGACTGCGCCGCCGTGTTCAAGGAGTGGAACAAGGGTCCGCTCAACTCCTATCTGATCGAGATCACCGGCCATGTGCTGGACGCGGTCGATGGCGAAACCGGTAAGCCGCTGGTCGAACTGATTCTGGACAAGGCCGGGCAGAAGGGCACAGGCGTCTGGTCCGCCATTGCCGCCCAGCAGATGGGCGTGCCGGCAACGGCTATCGAGGGCGCCGTGGCGGCCCGCTCGATTTCCGCCCGCAAGGATGAGCGCGTGGCGGCCGAGGCCATTTATGGCAAGCCCAACCGCGCCAAGACCGACGTGACCCTGGCAGAGCTTGAGAAGGCACTGCTGGCTGGCAAGATCGTCAGCTATGCGCAGGGCTTTGCGGTGATCGCCAAGGCATCGGAAGAAAACGGCTGGGCCCTGCCACTGGCAACCATCGCCAAGATCTGGCGCGCTGGCTGCATCATCCGGTCGCGTTTCCTCGACCAGATGAGCTCGGCCTATGCCAAGGGCGGCAATGTCAATCTGCTGGTGGTGCCCGATTTCGTCGCCATCATGAAGGACAGCCATCCCAGCCTGCGCAAGGTGGTGGCTGCTGCCGCAACCGGGGAGTTCCCGATGATCTGCCTGTCGGCCGCGCTGAGCTATTTCGACAGCTATCGTCAGGCCCAGGGCACGGCGAACCTGATCCAGGGCCAGCGCGACTTCTTTGGGGCCCATGGCTTCGAAATCGCTGGGCGCGGGGCAGACCTGCACGGTACCTGGCCATCAACGCTGGGCAAGTAAGCCTCAGGGTGATTAAACGAAAGGCGCTGATCTCCGGGTCGGCGCCTTTTGTATTACTGGTCTGGATTTGTGATGAGTTCGCGCAGCTTCAAACAGGCGCTCAGTCTGCGGTGGCATAGGATCTGGCTGCCGCGGTTGCGGCGACGGGCGCTGTTCATGCTCGGCGGCGTGCTGGTGGGGCTGGCAGCGGTTGCCATGGCCTATCTGGCCGATTGGGCCCAGTCCTGGTTCTTCGTGGTGGAGCGGCAGTGGCCCTATCTGCCGCTGCTGGTGACGCCGCTGGGCTTTGCACTGCTGGCGTGGCTGACCAAGCGCTATTTCGACGGGGCGCAGGGCAGCGGCATTCCGCAGGTGATCGCGGCACGCCAGTTGAGCGATCCCGGTGCCAAGCAGCGGCTGGTGTCGCTGCGGCTGGCCATCGCCAAGATGTTCCTGCTGACGGCAGGCCTTGCCATGGGCGCGTCGGCGGGCCGCGAGGGGCCGACCGTGCAGGTGGGCGCTTCGATCATGTATTTCCTGGGACGGTTTGCGCCGCATAGGCAGCCGGGTCTGCTGCTGGCCGGTGGCGCGGCGGGCGTTGCGGCGGCTTTCAATGCCCCGCTGGCCGGCATCGTCTTCGGTATCGAGGAGATGAGTCGCTCGTTCGAACTGCGCACCAGCGGGCTGGTGCTGGGCACGGTGATCGTGGCGGGGCTGACTTCGCTCGCCATTCTGGGCGATTATACCTATTTCGGTCGCTCCAGCGTAACGCTGGCGATCGGGGCACATTGGATCGCGGTGCCGGTTGTGGGGCTGGTCTGCGGCCTTGCCGGCGGCGCTTTCAGCCGCGTCGTCATCGCCTTTGCCGTTGGATTGCCGGGTCGCGCCGGCGCGCTGGTGCGTCAGCATCCCGTGCCGTTCGCGCTGGCATGTGGCCTCGTCGTGGCAATCTGTGGTGTCGCGACCGGCGGCGCTGCCTTTGGCACCAGCGCCGAACAGGCCAAGGCAATCCTGGCGGGTGACGAGGTGACGGGGCTGTTTGGTCCGCTCAAGCTGATTGCCACCATGGTGACCTCGATCAGCGGCATTCCGGGCGGCATTTTCTCGCCGTCGCTCTCAGTGGGAGCGGGGCTGGCCAGCCTGATGCAGGGGTTTTTGCAGATCCCGATCGGTGCCTTGGCCATCATGTGCATGGCGGCCTATCTTGCCGCCGTGCTGCAGGCGCCGATCACGGCGGTGGTGATCGTGACCGAGATGACGGGCAATCACGGCATGATCTTTCCGGTGATGGTCTGCGCCGTTATTGCCTCAGCGGTGTCGCGCAGCATCTGCAAGGAGGGCATCTACCATGCCCTGGCGCATCAGTTGCTCCGCAAGGCTCACAGCGAGCGGAACATCACATAGCTGTCGACATAGCCGTGTTCCGGGTGGTTGAACGCCTGGGGCAGTGTGCCGACGATCTCAAAACCCAGGCGCTGCCACAGGGCGACAGCCCGCGTATTGGTCGACACGACATGGTTGAACTGCATGGCGCGGAAGCCACGCTCTCTGGCATGGGCCAGCGAATGCTCACACATGGCGCGGGCGACGCCTTTGCCCTGCGCGGCTGGCGCGGTCATATAGCCGCAATTGGCGACATGGGCGCCGCCGCCCTGCTGGTTGGCCATGATGTAATAGGTGCCCAGCATGGTGCCATCGTCATCAAGCGCTACGAAGACTTCGTGCGTTGGGCCAAGCCAATAGGCCAGCACGGCCGCATCATCGAGATCGCGGCTGATGGCATAGGTCTGGCCGGCGGCCAGTGTTGGAGCAACGATGGCCAGGATAGCGGCGTGGTCGGCTTCAGTTGCGGGTCGAATCTGCATCGCGGTTGCTCTGGTCATCGCGGTCGTCTTCAATCGGCGCCACCCTGACCTGGCCAGGTGGCGGCGTTTCGGGCACATGGGGATGGTCGGCTACGCTGGGGCGATGACCGAGCTCAAAGCGCCAGGCGGCGACGCCAAAGACAATCAGGGACACGACCACGGCAATGGCGCAGGCGATGAAGGGCGCGCCAGGGAAGTAGTGTCCGGTCTCCGGGGCACTGGAATAATAGGAGAAAATCTGCGTGGCCGCGAGCGGGCCGATAATCGTGGCCAGCGAACTGGCGGCGTTGACCGCGCCCTGAAGTTCCCCCTGGCTATTGTCGGGCACCTGGCGCGACAGCACGCCGTTGATGGCCGGCGGGGCGAGGCCACTGACGGTGCCGACGGCTATGAACAGATAGAGCTGGTAGACGTCTGCCGAAAAGGCGATGCCGGCAAAGGCGGTCGTGGCGAACAGCAGGCCGATAATGCCGACCGCCGGCTCGCCGATACCCTTGGACAGTGGCCCGGCCAGCACAGCCTGGCTAAAGGCGAAGCCAATGCCAAAGGCGCCCAGAGTGCGGCCAATCGAGGATGAGGTGAAGTTGAACACTTCCACCGTGAAATAGCTGAAGATGGTGGGCAGCGCCTGGGTCGCCAGCTGCAGGAAGAACAGCACGACCAGCAGCCACAAGACCGCAGGATATTTGCGCAGGGCCAGCACGGCGCCAAAGGGGTTGGCGCGGCGAATGTCGAACTTGCGACGCGAGGTCTTGGGCAGGCTTTCGGGCAGCACCAGCAGACCAAAAAGGAAGTTGGCGAAAGCCAGGCCTGCCGCTGCGAAAAAGGGCACGCGTGGACCGAACTCGCCGAGTTCACCACCAATGACGGGGCCGATGATAAAGCCCAGGCCGAACGCGGCGCCGATCAGGCCAAAGCGGTGCGTGCGCTTATGCGGCGGGGTGATGTCGGCCATATAGGCTGTTGCGGTGGCGAGCGCCGCGCCAGCAATGCCGGCGATAACGCGGCCAATAAACAGGTACCAGACAACCGGGGCTATCGCCATCATCAGGTAGTCAAAGGTCAGCCCGACCAGTGACAGCAGCAGTACGGGACGCCGCCCGAAGCGGTCGGACAGATTGCCCAGCACCGGCGAGAAGACGAACTGCATGAAGGCATAGACAAAGACCAGATAGCCGCCGATCACAGCCGCGTTGGCGACGCTGCCGCCGGTCAATTCCTCGAGCAGCTCGGGCAGCACCGGGACAATGATGCCCACGCCGATCATATCGAGCAGGATCGTCACCAGAATGCAGGCGAGGGTCAGCCGTGAGCGGGTTGATACTTGCATGCGTGGTGCTTGGTTCTTGTTCTTGATGGAGCCCGAGGATGTGTCGCGCAGTTGACACAGGCGGCGGCTGCAACGCAAGGCCGAAGGGACGCTATGGCGGTTGATGCGTCGCTTGGACGCCGCCATTGGTCATGCTTTGCAGCTGTTTACGGTGTGGTGTTCGCACGCTGGTTGATTTTGACGTCGGTGACCGGGTTGTGACCATAGAGCCATGCCAGCCGTCGCAAGTGGCTCGAGCTGCCCTGGGCCGCCAGCACAGAATCGCGGGCCTTGCTCAGCGGCCATGGCAGATGGAAGATGCGGCCATTGCCCAGGCTGGTCCTGGCGACGCGGCCAACACGGAACTGGCGGATGCTGGCGTAGCGGGCAAAGGCGCGCTCTGCATCTTGCTCGGCGACCAGAAGCGGCGCCAGCACGGCTGCATCCTCGATCCCCATGACGGCGCCCTGTGCCTGGAACGGCACCATGGCGTGGGCAGCGTCGCCGAGCAGGCCGATATGGCCTTTGTGCCACTGGGCGGTGTTGACGGTATAAAGTGGCCAGGCCGTCCAGCTCTGGGCTGCTGCGGCGGCGATTGCAGCCATGCGCGGGTCGGCCCCCGGCGCGCGTGGCAGTGTCGGCGCGGTACCGGCCTTGTCGAGGTTGGCGGGGCCATGCGCAAACAGCGCTATATTGACCTGTCCACGGTGGGGCAGGGGATAGCACACCATATGATGGTCGGGCGCGAACTGGACGCTGACCCGGTCAAGCGCGATCAGATCGCCAACGGCATTAAACGGCAGCAGGGTGCGCCAGGCGACACGCTCCCCAAAGCGGGCATTGGGGCCATCAAGCAGCTGGCGGCGGGTTTGCGAATGCACGCCATCGGCGCCGATGAAAGCCTGGCCGCGACTGGTCCGGGCCTGGCCGTCCGCTGCGTCGATCGACACGCTAACGCCCCGCGCGTGGGAGACGACGTCCCAATTGCGCACGCCGAACAGCACGTCGATATTGCTGGTGCGCTGCGCTGCCTTGAACAGCGTTTCGGCCAGATCGGCCCGGTGCATCACCACATAGGGCGCGCCAAAGCTGCTGCGCATGGTCTCGCCCAGCGTCAGAGTCACCAGCGGCGTGCGGGAATCAAAAGGGTAGATATCGATGCCCGTCGGCTCGAGGCTGCAGGCGGCCACGGCCTCATCAAGGCCCAGCCAGTTCAGTACATGGCGCGCATTGGGGCTGATCTGCAGCCCGGCGCCAAACTCGGAGATTGCAGCGTTGCGCTCAAGGACGACGACTTTGGCGCCGAGCTTGGCCAGCGCCAGCGCCAGCGTCAGGCCGGCGATGCCGGCGCCCGCAATGAAATAGGTTTGGCCGTCAGCCGGCATGATGGGGCCTAGGCGGCGTCTGCGCTGTAGATGGCAGACAGTGGATTGGCCGTGCCAGCGGCAAGGCGCGAATTGAACACATAGTGGGTCGAGCAATATGGGCAGATGATTTCATCGTCCTTGCCCATGTCGAGGAAGACATGGGGATGGTCGAACGGTGGCAGGGCCCCGATGCACTTGAATTCCTTGGAGCCCACCTCGATGCGACGGAGGCCTTCGGTATTGTGGA
>JAHJOS010000111.1 GCA_018820005.1 Alphaproteobacteria bacterium
GATTTCCGATCTTGAACTGGACCAGAAGGCCGCGTCGCAGCTCAAGGACTACCAGAGCTTTGACTACATCCTGAAAGAAATCATCTTCGTGGGACAGGGCTCGAGCAAGCGCACGGGCGACGCCAACCGGTATCGATCACGCTTTGCGGGCTGCGACAGCGCGGTGGACGTGTCGATGAACTTCACCGATGCTGCTGTTATCGATGTGGGGCGTCGCAATGCCACACAGATGCCTGAAGCGATCGCCAAGGAACTGGCTGGCTTGAATGTGGGCGGCATTACCAAGCCGCGCGTGGTCGAAACGGGCGTCTCGATGCTCGCTGTCTGCGAGAAGACCCAGGCCGAGGATCTGACCTTCATCAAGGGCGATCTGCGCGAACAGCAGGGCAATACGGCGCTTACCGATCAGGTCGCCAAATATCTGGCCGACCTTCGCAAGTCAGCCAAGATTGTCTACAACTAGACGCGATGCCCGCCGGGCGGGCCGAGCGCATCGCTACGCCGGAGATCGTGATGGACAGGCCGCTTGCCATCAGCATGGGCGAACCAGCTGGTGTCGGCCCAGACATTGCCATGGCGCTTTATGCCAGACGGGCGGAACTGGCGTTGCCCAGCTTCTGCCTGTTCGGCAACATTGGTTTTCTGCGATCGCGCGCGCAGCGCCTTGGGCTGGACATAGCCCTGATATCGGCGGGTCCGGATGGAGCCAGCACCGAATTTCAAACCGCCTTGCCGGTTTTTGATATTGATGGCGCCGTTCCTGACCACCCTGGCCAGACATCACCGCTATCTGCCCACTGTGTGATCAGGTCCATTGAGGCCGCAGTCGAGGCAACCCTGAGCGGGGCGTGCCGCGGCCTGATTACCGGGCCGATCCACAAAGGCGCGCTGTACCACGCCGGGTTCAAACATCCCGGGCACACCGAGTTTCTCGCAGAACTCTGTGCCATGGGCGGCCCAACGCCGCTTCCCGTCATGATGCTTGCGCATGGTGGTCTGCGCGCTGTGCCGGTGACAATCCACGTGCCGATCAAGGACGTGCCGCGGCTTGTTACCAAATCGCTGATCGTGGAGACGGTACGGGCGGTTGCCCATGACCTGCGGCAACGCTTTGGCATTGCCAATCCGCAGATTGCTGTGGCCGGCCTGAACCCACACGCGGGAGAAGGTGGCGCTATCGGCCGTGAGGATCTCGAAATCGTCGGGCCTGCCGTGGCCCAATTGCAGTTTGAAGGGCTGGGCGTGACCGGCCCCCTGCCCGCCGATACACTGTTCTACCCGACGCACTGGGCGCAATATGATGCTGTGGTCGCCATGTATCACGATCAGGCGCTGATTCCGATCAAGACGGTCGCCTTTGAGGATGCGGTCAATGTGACGTTGGGCCTGCCCATCGTGCGCACGTCGCCAGACCATGGCACGGCCTTTGACCTGGCCGGCACCGGCCGGGCTTCGTTCAAGAGTTTCCTCGCGGCTATCCGGATGGCCGATGCAATGACAGCGAGCCAATGAGCCAAATCGACAATCTGCCGCCCCTGCGTGAGGTCATTGCTGAACATGGCCTGCGAGCCAAGAAGGAACTGGGTCAGAACTTTCTGCTCGACCTCAATCTGACGGCCCGCATAGCGCGTGTCGGAGGGGCGCTGGAGGGCGTTCGTGTCATCGAGGTGGGTCCGGGGCCTGGTGGTCTCACCCGTGCCCTGCTGGCCGAGGGCGCGCGCGAGGTTATCGCCATTGAGCGGGATGCACGCGCGCTGCCGGCCCTGGCACAGATTGCTGAAGCCTATCCCGGGCGGCTGACAGTGATCAGCGGCGATGCCATGGAAATGAACTATGCGGCGCTGGCCGATGGGCCAACACGGATCATCGCCAACCTGCCTTATAATATCGCTACACCCCTGCTGACGGGCTGGCTGACATCGCAGCCCTGGCCGCCGTTTTTCGAGAGCCTTACCCTGATGTTCCAGCGCGAAGTGGCAGAGCGCATCTGCGCCCGCCCCAGCGAGGATCCCTATGGTCGGCTGGGCGTGCTCGCAGGCTGGCGGACTGATGCCCGCATTGCGTTCAATGTCAGCCGGGAGGCCTTTGTGCCGGCGCCGAATGTAACCTCATCGGTGGTGCATCTGGTGCCCAAGGCGGTGGACAGCACCGTGGCGGTGCGCGACCTTGAAACCATCACCAAAGTGGCGTTCGGGCAGCGGCGCAAGATGGTGCGGCAGAGCCTGAAGGCCAGTGGGGTGGCCGTGGAAGGCCTATTGGCGGCCGCCGGGATCAAGGGCGATGAACGGGCCGAGGATCTGCCGATCTCGGTGTTCCTGGACATGGCACGCGCCCTGCCCGGCCTGCGCAAGGCGGCGCAGGGCGGCGCGGACTAGGCTCTCAAAGAGAGTCGATCTGGCTCTGCAAGTCCTTGACGAAGCTACCCAAATTGAGCTGACGCTGGCGATCGAGGCGGGCTGAAACCAGGATCGAGCGGACCCGCTGCGTGGAGGCTTCAAGGTCTTCATTGACGATGACATAGTCATACTCGTTGAAGTGTTCCATCTCGCGGCGCGCATTCTGCAGACGCTTTTCGATGGTGCCTACGCTGTCCTGGGCGCGGCGCTCCAGCCGGGCGCGGAGTTCCTTGATGGTGGGGGGCAGGATGAACACGGTCACCATGTCCTTGCGGCTGTTCTTATAGAGCTGCAGCGTGCCCTGGTAATCGATGTCGAACAGGATGTCGTTGCCCGCAGCGAGCTGCTCTTCGACGCGCGCGCGGGGCGTGCCGTAAAAATTGCCATGAACCTCAGCAGATTCAAGCAGTTCGCCATCCTGCTGCATGCGCTTGAAGGTCGGCACATCGATGAAATAATAGTGCTTGCCATCGACTTCGTCGGTGCGGCGAGCCCGCGTGGTCACCGAGACGGACAGCTTGATATTGGGATCGGCACCAAAAAGGGCCCGGGAAATGGACGATTTGCCTGCGCCCGAGGGCGAAGCGATGACCAGCATGACGCCGCGACGCTGAAATTCCATCAGCCGACCCTACTCGATGTTTTGAACCTGTTCGCGTAATTGATCGATCGCCGCCTTAAGGTCAAGGCCAATGGCGGTCAGTTCCACTGCATTGGATTTGCTACACAATGTGTTGGCTTCGCGGTTGAATTCCTGGGCGAGGAAGTCGAGGCGCCGACCGACTGCACCGCCGCTGGCAATCAACTGACGGGCGCTGGCGACATGAGCGCTCAGGCGGTCCAGCTCTTCGCGGATATCTGCCTTTATTGCCAATAGCATAGCCTCTTGGGCGAGGCGGTCCGGGGCGATGGTTAGATCGTCGGCCAGGGTGGCAATCTGCTGGTGCAGACGGTGCTGGATGGCCTCGCGACTGCGGGCAGGATGGGCTGCTGCCAGCACCATGCAAGCATCCATTTCGTCCAGGATTTGCACCATGCTTGCACCCAGTTTGCACCCTTCTTGCCTGCGGGCAATGACGAGATCCACCAGGGCCTGGGAGACAGCCTGGACGATGGCTGAGGTCAGGGCCTGCTCCGCGTCGACCGACATCGGCGCCTCGCGCTGATCGAGCACCCCCTTGAGCCCCAGGATGCCCTCGAGCGTCGGCGGTGGCGCGGTGATACGGGTACCGAGATCGGCGATGGCGGCGAGGATGGTGTTGAGGGCCTGCTGGTTGACCACCACATTGCCCCCGGCCCCATCGCGCTCGACAGTGACCGCGCAGTTGATGGCGCCACGCGAGACCATCTTGCCGATGAGCTGGCGGATCTCGCCTTCGAGGGCATCAAGGCCGGGTGTGAGGCGAATGCGGATATCGAGCCCGCGGCTGTTGACCGACTTGATCTCGCAGACAAAGCCAGCCCCCGGCACCGCGCCGGTGACGCGGGCATAGCCGGTCATGCTGGCGAGCGAATGGCTCACTGGGCGGCCGGGGCGTCGCCGGCCTGGGTGGCCTGCTCGTCTTCGAGAGCCTTGCGAGCGGCTTCGGCCTCATTGGCGACCTTGCGGTATTCGGCAACGTTCTTCTGGTGCTCGGCATAGGTCTCGGAAAAGACGTGCCCCTCGCTGGGCAAGGCGCCCTTGGCGACGAAGTAGAGATATTTGTGATCGTCCGGATTGGCGACCGCCTTGAGTGCCTCGATGCCGGGGTTGGCGATGGGCGTGGGGGGCAGCGCGTCGATCTGGTAGGTGTTGTAGGGGGTCTTGGCTTCGATCTCGGAGCGCTTGAGACCGCGGCCCAGCGTCGTCTGCCCCTTGGTGATGCCATAGATGATAGTGGGGTCGGACTGCAGGCGCATGCCGGCGCGCAGACGATTGACGAAGACGGCCGCCACTTCGGGCCTCTCGTTGGCGACGCCGGTTTCCTTCTCGACGATGGATGCCAGGACAACGAGCTCTTCGGGGGACTTGATCGGCAAATCGGCCTGACGCGCATCCCAGATGGTTGCCAGCTGCGTGGTCATGGCCAGTTGCATCTTGTCGAGCACGGACTGGCGCGTATCGCCCGGGGTAAAATCATAGCTGCCGGGCAGAATGGAGCCTTCGGGCGGCAAAGCCGCAACGGGACCGATCAGATCGCCGGTTGCATCGAGCCGCTGCACGACATCCCATGAGGTCCAACCCTCGGGAATGGTGACGGCATAGCGAATGGGATTGCCCTGGCTGAGCTCGGTGAGGATATCGGCCATGCTGGCATGGGCGGGGATACGGAAATCACCCTGCTTGATGCCGGTTGCCTGTTCGAGGGCGCGACCGCCGAACTGGAACACGAAACGATTGGAGATGAGCCCCTGCTCCTCAAGGCGCGCGGAAACCGAGCTGATGCCCGCCCCTGATTCGACGCGGAAGGTGGTTTCAGCATCCAGCGGGCCGGCGCCGTAAAACTGCGATGCGCCGTAAAAGAACAGGCCACCTGCAACCAGCAGAGCAAGCACCACAAGACCCAGCAGGCCATTGAGAATATCAACGAAACCGTTGCGCGAACGGCGCCGCTGGCGCCGGGGCTTGCGATCATTCATCGTGCTGTTCAACCTCGAGGTCCGGTGCCTTGCGATAGCGCCGGATCGTGTCTGGAAATGGGCGACTGCCGGAGACAGAACGCCCGGCATTGTTGGCATGGCCCAAGCCAAAGACAAGGGGCACAGCACGCGTCAGCGCACCGTGCCCCGTCTGAGACGTGGATAAGTCAGTGGACCTTGCGCATGACCAGCGTGGCATTGGTGCCGCCAAAGCCAAAGCTGTTGGACAGGGCCACGTTGATTTCTTTTTTCAGCGGCGTCTTGGGCACCAGATTGATGACCGTCTCGACCGAGGGATTATCCAGATTGAGCGTTGGCGGCGCGATACCGTCGCGCATGGCCAGCAGCGAGAAGATGGCTTCGACCGATCCGGCAGCACCGAGCAGGTGACCGACAGCGGACTTGGTCGAGCTCATGGCGACGCCGGAAGCCGCATCGCCGAGCATGCGGGTGACGGAGCCGAGTTCGATCTCATCGCCCAGCGGGGTCGAGGTGCCATGTGCGTTGATATAGTCGATCTCGGCGGGCGTGATGCCGGCGCGCTTGATGGCAGCCTGCATGCAGC
>JAHJOS010000112.1 GCA_018820005.1 Alphaproteobacteria bacterium
AGCCCGGCCAGCGCCGCGCCCGTCACCCAGGATTTCCAGCGGCTGCCCTGGAACACCAGGATCGCTACAATGACCGCCAGCAGCGCGCCGAAGAACACGAGCACCTGGAAATGATTGATCAGATCGAACTCCGGCACGGCAAAGCCCAGCAGCGCCAGCAGGGCCAGCGCCGCGAGCCCGAAAGTGCCAAGCGCAGTCACAATCCGGACGATACCGAGAAGCAGTTTCATGAAGGATCCGGAACCAGAACGCGGTCAGTCGAGTCGGCGCCAGCCGAGCGGACCACGTTGGACTTCGAGCGGGCGGAAGCGGCCCTTGTAGGCCATTTTGGGCGAGTCCTTGACCCAGTACCCGAGATAGACATAGCTCAATGATGCCAGTTTCACCTGGCTGATGTGATCAAGTATGAGCAAATTCCCGAGACCGCGCGAACTGAAATCGGGGTCGAAGAAACTGTAGACCATGGACAGCCCGTCCGGCATCACATCCGTCAGGGCCAGCGCCACCAGCGGATTTCCCGGTAGCGAGGTGATGCGGTATTCGACCAGGATGGTCTGCACCGGCGTATCCTCGACCATGTACTCGTAGTCGACGAAACTCATCTGCGTCATGCCGCCACCGGCGTGGCGGGCGTCGAGATAGCGCTTGAACAGCGCGAACTGCTCCGCCGTCGCACGTGGCGCGCAGACTTCGACGGAAATGTCCTTGTTGGTGTTCAGGATGCGCCGGTAGCGCGACGAAAGCTCGAACTCCTTGGCCACGATCCGCACCGACTGGCAGGCTGCGCAGCCATCACATGCGGGGCGGTAGATCAGGTTCTGACTCCGACGAAAGCCGTTGTCGCTCAGCAGGTGATGCAGAGTCGCGGCGCGGCGTCCGGTCAGGTGTGTGAAGAGCTTGCGCTCCTGCCGTCCGGGCAAGTACGGGCAGGGCATGGCCGCCGTGAGGAAAAGCTGCGTGTTTTCCGGCGTCTGATCCGTCATCGGGCGCTCATTGCTGGCATTCCAGCCACCCTACGCCGCGTTCTGCGTTCCGGCAACTAGGCGCCGACGCGCCGCCAGTGCCGTACCATCGGTGAGCGCCGCACCATCAACGTGCCAGTCACCAGATCGTGCACCATTTCGCGACGCGGCGTGAACAGCGCTATCGCCAGTGACACCGGCCAGGCAATCCAGCAGGTCACCCAGAACACCAGCGGATGGACGAGTATCTTCCAGCCATCCAGCGGTTGACCGCGCGTCGGCGTCAACACGATGTCCATGGCCCGCATGCCGATGGTGGCGCGGGCCGTCGAGCCGAGCGTCAGGGCGTAGTAACCAAGGATGGCGAACGGCACGACCAGCGGCAGCGCGATCAATCCGATGCCGAACGTCAGCACGCCGAATATCACGCCGACCAGGAACAGCACGCCGCTCAAGATGGTCAGCAGGACAAAATCGATCACAAACGCGAATACCCGCCGCGGCAGGATGGATTCGAACAGCTCCGGCGCCGTCGCCGGATTGGGCAGGTCGGGTCGTGCGTCAGACGTGGTGTTCGACATGCCGATAAGATAAGCGCCCGCAGGGCGGACGCAAGGCCTCAGGCGTTCAGTTTGCGCGCCGCCTCGAGAGCGAAATAGGTCAACACCCCGTTGGCGCCGGCACGCTTGAAGCCCCAGAGGCTCTCCATCATGGCCGCCTCGCCATTGATCGCTCCAGCCGCGCCCGCCAGCTTGAGCATCGTATACTCGCCGCTCACCTGGTAGGCGAACACCGGCACGTTGAAGTCGTCGCGCACCCGCCGCACCAGATCCAGATAGGGCATGCCGGGCTTGACCATCACCATGTCGGCGCCTTCATCGATATCCTGCGCCACTTCGCGCAGGGCCTCGTCGGTGTTGGCGTAATCGAGCTGATAGGTCCGCTTGTCGCCCTTGAGTCGGGCCCCCGATCCCACGGCTTCCCGGAACGGACCGTAGAATGCCGAAGCGAACTTTGCCGAATAGGACATGATGGCGCGCTGTTCGAAGCCACTGCCGTCCAGCGCTTCCCGGATCGCCGCGACCCGGCCGTCCATCATGTCCGAGGGCGCAATGATATCGG
>JAHJOS010000113.1 GCA_018820005.1 Alphaproteobacteria bacterium
CGCCCGGCCAAGGGCCTCTTGGGTGGCATGACCGAAGTGCCCGGCTCGGACTGGACGACCGAATTGGCCACTGCAGCCTATCCGATGGAGGCTGCCTGGTCCCATCACGGCCAGGTGGTGCATGTGTTCACCCATTTCCGGCTCGAGCTCGAAGTCTGGTCAGCCGAAGTCGTGCCCGACGCGCTCGACGGCGGCTGGTGGGCGGCGCCGCAGGCGCTCAAGGGCGAGGCGCTGCCGACGCTGTTCCGCAAGGTGCTGGCGGCGGCTGGGCTGGGCTAGTGTCAGATGTGGACAAGGTCATAGACGTATGACTTGACGCCCTTACGGCTGACCCAGACTCCCTGGGGTGGTTCATCGGGAGATTGCTCTGTGGGCAATACTTCCCAAGGGCGACCCATCACAGATTGGGTGGCTTCATCCCAGGCAACCCAGCCGAGCGCTGGGCGGTAGGTGACCCACAAATCCTGATCCATGCGCTGGAACCCGGCGATCCCGTCGAGGCGGGATCTCCGGTTGAACCTATAGACCAGGTCATCGCTTTGGCGGCGCAGTTCGAACTGTTCAATCATGGCTGAACTATAGACCGCGCCACCCCGCATTCAATCCGCTCCTGAGCGGTCGGGCAGGGCAGGGCTCACCGCGATCACCGCGCGCCGATGCCTTCAACAACGATGCGGATGATGCGCCTGATATCGGCGGTGGCGAAGGGCCGTCCGGCGAGGACCGACAGCATGGCCTGGCCATAGATGCCCAGTAGGATCAGCGCCAGCAGATTGGCGTCTTCATCGCGGCGGATGACGCCCTGGCTCTGACCGAGCGCAACAATGTCGCGGACCAGGCGCTGAAACGATGGCCGATCGGCCGGCGGCGCAAGCTCTGGCCGGTCGGCCGGGGCAAGGGCAAGCCGGGCCAGCGTGGGATTGGCCAGGCACCATTGGGCGCTGTCGAGAAAGACGGTTTCGAGCAGGGCCACCGAGTCGTCGCCCGCCTGCAGGCGGCTGCGGTAGGACCCATCCTGCGCTTCCACGCGGGCGATGAGTTGGAGGGCAATGTCCTCCTTGGAGGCGAAGAGATTATAGACTGTCTTCCGCGTCAGGCCGGCACGGGTGGCGATTTCTTCGACCGAGGTGGCATCGAGGCCCAGTTCCCGAAACGCCGCGTCGGCGGCATTGAGGATCAGGAGGCGGGATCGGTCGGTGCGCTTGGGGATTGCCATAATTACACAATGGTATAAATTTATACGTATGTAAACATTGTGGAGGCCGCCCATGCATGCCTTTGGCCCGAATATCTGGGTTGCGGAAGGACGAACGGTTACTGCAGCGGCCGGTTTTGCCTATCCCACCCGCATGGCGGTGATCCGCTTGGCGACGGGTGATCTGGTGGTCTGGTCGCCCATTGCCCTGTCCGATGATCTGGCCGCTGCAGTCAATGAACTGGGCGTGGTGCGTTTTCTGGTGGCGCCCAATGGCCTGCACCACAGCTTCCTGGCCGATTGGCAGCGGGCTTTTCCCGACGCCACGGTTTGCGCGCCGCCCGGACTGCGAGACAAACGCCGCGATATCCGGTTTGACGTTGATTTCAGCGATGGCCCGATGGCTGAATGGGCCGGGGAGATCGACTTCGCCATCATGTGGGGCAATCGCATCACCACCGAGGTGGTGTTCTTCCACCGCGAGAGCCGCACCACCATTGTCACCGATCTGATCCAGCAGTTTCCGCAGGGCTGGTTCAGTGGCTGGCGGGCGCTGGTCGCCCGGCTGGACCTGATGCTGGCCGACGAGCCGACCGTACTGCGCAAATTCCGCATGGCGTTCACCGACCGCCATGCGGCGCGGCAGTCGCTCCAGACCATCCTGGCCTGGCCGACGGAGCGGGTGATCATGGCGCATGGTCCCCTGATCCCCAGCGACGGGCAGGCCTTTCTGCACAGGGCCTTTGGTTGGCTTGCAGGCCGCTAGAGGCACACAAAAAGGCCCGCCTGCGGAGCGGGCCTCTGTCAGTGTGATATGGGGAAGGCTCAGGCGCGCAGCAGGATCTTGCCGGGGCGGCCGGGGATCTGGGCGGCGTCCATGGCCTTGGCGGCGTCGGCCAGATCAAAGATTCCGCCGACGGGCAGCGGCAGCTTGCCCTGGACGGCCAGAGTGATC
>JAHJOS010000114.1 GCA_018820005.1 Alphaproteobacteria bacterium
CGTTCCAGCTGGTCACCGGGCGCACCTGGATGGGCACGGCCTTTGGCGGCGCCAAGGGGCGCACCGACGTGCCCAAGATCGTCGACTGGTACATGAACGGCAAGATCGAGATCGATCCGATGATCACCCATACGCTGCGTCTGGAAGACATCAACAAGGGCTTTGAGCTGATGCGCTCGGGCGAGAGCATCCGCAGCGTCGTGGTTTACTGACGCCTTGGGTGCCGCGCCCACCATCTTTGTTGATGCCGATGCCTGTCCGGTCAAGGACGAGGCTATGCGCGTTGCCGAACGCCTTGGCCTCGTCGTCACGCTGGTGAGCAATGGCGGGGTGCGGCCGTCGCGCGATCCCATGGTCAAGGTGGTGGTGGTGCCTACCGGCGCCGACGCGGCGGATGACTGGATCGTCGAGCAGGCGCAGGCCAATGACATCGTGCTGACCGCCGATATTCCGCTGGCCAGCAGAGCCATCGACAAGGGCTGCCATGTGCTGGGGTTTACCGGCAAGGCGTTTACCGCGGCCTCGATCGGCATGGCGCTGGCGATGCGGGAACTGAACCAGCATCTGCGGGAAACCGGAGAGAGCAAGGGCCACAATGCCAGCTTCCGCCCGGCGGATCGCTCCGCCTTTCTCAGTGCGCTCGATACGCTGGGGGGTCGCGCTAAAGTGCTGGCGGTAAGTAGTTCTTAAGGCTTTGCAAGCCGAATATTAACTATAATCGTAAAAACTGAACCGGTCGCAATAGTACCGAGTTCAGTCCCGTGTCGCTGTCACGCTTTGTCTTGTCGCTTGTCATTGTGGGCGCTGCGCTGGGTGGATGTGCCAAGCCGCCGTCGGACCGGGATCTGATGGCCCTTTCATCCAAGGCCGATATCACCAATTCCATCGTTGACCCGGCCATGGGGTCGGCGCTGCGTGGCTATCAGCCGGTATTGGAGCAGCCCATGCCCGAGCGCATCTTTGCGTCCGGCAGGCTGGGTGGTCGGACGCTGGCGGTGGCCAGCACCGCCGATATCATCCTGCGACCGGGCGAAGTGGTGCTGACGTTTGATGACGGCCCGCGGCCCGGCAAGACCGGGGAAATCCTGGCGACGCTGGATCAATTCGGCGTCAAGGCGACTTTCCTGATGCTGGGTTCGGCGGCGCAGGCGCATCCCGATCTGGCGCAGCAGGTGGCGCTGCATGGCAATACGGTGGGCAGCCACACATTTTCCCATGTCGATCTGAGCAAGCTCGACCGCCAGGCCGCCGTCGATGAAATAGCCAAGGGCGAACGCGCGGTGTCGCGGGCACTGGCCGGGGCAGGGCAGACCCTGTCGCCGTTCTTCCGTTTTCCCTATCTGGCACAGACCGGGTTCCTGCGCACCAATCTGCTGCAGGGCAATGTGGTGGTGCTCGACGTCGATATCGACAGCAAGGACTATTACAGCGACAGCGCGGCCACGGTGACGGCTCGCACGCTGGCCCGTCTGGATAGCCGCGGCAGTGGGGTGATCCTGTTCCACGACATTCACCAGCGCACGGTGGATCTGCTGCCGACGTTCCTGGCAGAGCTGCAATCGCGGGGTTATTCGGTGGTGCGGCTCGTGCCCAAGGATAATTCCATCTTCGGCCGCGACATCATCACGGCCGATGCGCCTGACCTGCGTGGCGGCTATTAGGCGCTATTCTTCCTCGTCGTCCTCGACGTCGGTCAGGTAGACCGAGATTTCGATATCGATGCCATAGCCGGCAATGGCGGCAGCGGCGTGGGCGGGCAGGCGCGCGGACATGGATTCGCCGTGGTCGGGATAATCAAACGCCAGATCGATCACGGCCTTGCCGATGCGACGATCCTCGAGCATGGCGGCGATGGCCGGGCCGGAGCGCTCGGCCAGCTCGAGCAGGCTGCGCACCGGATTGGCTACCGGCACATCGACCTGGCCATAAAAGCTGCCATCGGCGTCCTCAGGCTCATAGCGGCTGCACAGCTGGCGCAGTGCAGCATCAAGCTCATATTGACCGATGGTGACCCCTGACAGGCGCAGGGCGATGGCAAAGGGCGCAAACTGGGTCATCAGCGTCGTCCGGCAGTGGCCGCAAACAGAGCGATAGCGGCGGCGTTGGAAACATTGAGCGATTTGATCGGGCCGGGCATGTCGAGCTTGACGACTTCGTCGCAGAGCTCGCGGGTGCGCTGGCGCAGACCCTTGCCTTCGGCACCCATGACGATGGCCATGGGCTGGCTATCGGTGCGCGGCTTGAGCTGAAGTTCTGATTCAGAATCAAAACCGAGCACCAACATGCCGCGCGCCTTAAGCTTTTCGATGGCGTCGCCGAGGTTGCGGACTTCGATCATGGGGACCAGATCAAGCGCGCCGGAGGCCGATTTTGCCATGACGCCCGTCTCGCGCGGGGAGTGGCGGGCCGTGGTGATGACGGCATCGGCGCCAAAAGCGCAGGAGGTGCGCAGGATGGCGCCGACATTGTGCGGATCGGTGATGTGATCAAGGATCACCACCAGATGGAGCGGGTGGATGTCATCCAGGCCAAAGCGGCTGACCGGATCGACCTCAAGCGCAGCGCCCTGGTGCACGGCCTCGTCGCCCAAGAGGCGATCGAGTTCCTTGGGGGTAGTCTCCTTGACGGTGACCTTGCCGATTTCGCCGGTTTCCTTGAGCCGGTTGAGGGCATTGGGGGTGGCCAGCAAGACCTTCTTGATGCGGTTGGGATTGTCCAGCGCGGCGCGCACGGTGTGCAGACCATAAAGGTACACCGGGCCGTCATCGGGATCGTAGCGTTTCTTGGGCGGAAATTTGTTGAAGCTCATGAGCCTTGCCTAGCGCCTTTGCGCGGTGCCAGCAAGCGGCTCGCCGTGCTGCGCGGCCGAGTGGCAAGGTCTGGCCATTCTGGAGAAGGGCGATGGTGGAGGGGACTGGATTCGAACCAGTGTACGCTAAGCGGTCAGATTTACAGTCTGATGGATTTAACCACTCTCCCACCCCTCCACTACATCGTCGTCTGGGTAGGATGACAACGCGCCAAGGCGTGTCGTCGGGGCGGTTTATGGTGGTCTGTGACAGTAGTGTCAACACCCCAACCGCTCCGGTCGACAAAAAACCGGTTGGTGAAGTCGAGATGGCCTGCAAACGTGGGGACTTATGGCTGGTTGGCCGGACGATCAGGGGGCGGCGGCGGCCCATTTTTCGCGGACCAGACGGATCGAGTCGGTGAACAGGGTATCGAAATCGGGGAAGAGGGGGCGCCATACACGCGTGGCTGCTGCCAGTTCGGGCAGGCCGGCGCCAAAAGCTTCCACGGTGACCCAGCCGTCAAAGCCGGTAGCGCGCACGGCGGTGAAGATGGCGTCGAAGTCGATCTGACCCCGTCCGGGAATGCCGCGATCGTTTTCCGAGACATGCAGTACGCCCATGTGGCGGCCCAGGGTGGCGATGGCGCCGGGCTGGCTCTGCTCTTCGATATGGGCGTGGAAGGTGTCGTACATGATGCGGAAGGCAGGGTGGTCGACCCGCTCGGCATAGGCGGCGGCCTGCGCCATGGTGTTGAGGAAATAGGTCTCGAAGCGGTTGAGCGGTTCGAGGCTGACGATCATGGAATTGGCCTGGGCGCGCTCGGCGAGGGCATGATGGGCCTCGGCACCATGCTGCAGCTCATCCAGAGTGGGGCCCTGGCCGGTGAAGTGGCCGATGGGGGCGTGGACCGGCCCGCCCAGGCTTTCGGCCCCCAGCGCTATGGCGCAATCCATTGCCCATGCCAGATGCTGGCGGCCGGCCCGGCGTTCGTCGGCATCGCTGCTGACCGGATTGGCCAGGGCAGATGGGATCACCGAGGTTGTGGTGCGGCGCAGGCCGATGGCATCGAGCTCAGCGCCCAGCCAGGCATAGTGGGCCGGGGCGCCGCGCAGCACGGGGATTTCCACGCCATCGTAGCCGAGGTCCTTGAGCTGGCGCAGGTGATCGAGATGGCTGTCATCGATAAAGCCGCTCAGGCACAACAGATTGATCCCCACCGGCATAGTCTGGCTCCCCGTTTCAATATCTGCCCGCAGAATTACCCCAGGGGTTGCAGCCGCGGCGCTGTCGAGCTAATGGCTTTTGCGTCGGTCACCGACCGAGCGGGTATAGCTCAGTGGTAGAGCAGCAGCCTTCCAAGCTGAATATGCGGGTTCGATTCCCGCTACCCGCTCCAAAAAAAGCGCTAAACTATTGAACAGTAAGCGTTTTGTTTTTTGGGTGCCTTGGCTACCCAGATTGTGCTCCCCCATTCTGCCGGTCTTTTGGCACACCATGATACGATTCCCCACGCTGAACTGCACTTAATGCCGACTGGTATTCAGGCTGCGGGATGCTGTCGCCTGTCTCCAGACTGCCCGTGGGATGAGCGAGGGGCGGGGGTGCCCGGCGTTGGGACGTTGCCGGATGAGGATGCTCTCTCAGGCGCCTGGGGCCGATGACAATATGCCGGGTGAGCGGATGAAGGCCATTGCCCACGAGCGGCGGCGGTTCTGCTATCCGCGGATCAAGTCCGGGGACCGCCTATATGTCCTGCTGCGGGGGGAGGGTCTCAGGAAAACGACTAGCGCCTGTTCCGCATCTACGGCGAGGAGAAGCTGGTGATGTGACGTCGAGGCGCCCGCTAGAGAGCTGATGATCCAGTAGTGGGTTTCCCTAGAGGTTAGAAATCTCATCTTTCCAGCGCGAATACTCATTTACCTCGCGTCGCTTCAGATCGAAAATATTGCAGCAATAGTGGTTTGGCAGCGTCGGATAAGGCGCGCCTTCCCGGGGGGAGAAGCAATGCAGTTCGGTGCGAACACGTTTATCTGGACGTCGCCATTCGGGACGAAGGATTTCGGCCTCTTGCCCAGGATCAAGGCGATGGGATTCGATCTCGTCGAAGTGGCGGTTGAAGACTTCTCGCTGATCGACGTTCCGCTGCTGCGCAAGACCCTTGAGGACAACGGCCTGTCCGTGGCGATCTGCGGCGCTTTCGGGCCGACCCGGGACATTTCAAGCGACGATCCGGCCATAAGGAGCAATGGCAAGAAATACATTGTCGACTGTATCGGACTGGCCGGGGCGCTCGACAGTACGCTGGTGTCGGGGCCGCTCTATTCGGCTGTTGGCAAGACCCGCCTGGTTTCGGCCGACCAGAAGGCGCGCGAGCGGGCCTGGTGCGTGCAAAACCTGCGGGAGGTTGGCCGTGTCGCCAGCGATGCCGGGGTAACGCTGGGGATCGAGCCACTCAATCGCTTCGAGACCGACATGATCAATCTGGTGGAACAGGCCATTGCGCTGATCCACGAGGTGGACCACCCGACCTACAAGGTTCATATCGATACCTTCCACGCCAACATCGAGGAAAAGAGCATTCCGGACGCGATCCGCGTGGCGGGAAGCCTCCTGGGACATTTCCACGCCTGCGAGAATGATCGCGGCACCCCTGGTACGGGACACATCGACTGGACCGGCATCCGCGATGCATTGCGCGACATCCACTACGATGGCCCCTTCGTCATCGAATCCTTCACGCCGGGGGCGGTGGAAATCGCCAAGGCTGCAGCGATCTGGCGGCCCCTGGCGCCCTCGCAGGACGAGCTGGCGCGCGAGGGCGTTGGTTTTCTGCGCGCCTTGCTGACCTGACACGTCCACGACGATAGGCAAGCGCCAGAACTGCCCTATAGTGGGCATGCGCTGCGCGCCCGTCGGAGGTGGGATGGACGACCAATTCAACGTGGCTGTCATCGTCGAGACGTCCAACAGCTACGCCCGTGGCATTCTTCGTGGCATCCACGACTATGCGCGAAGCCGGCGCTGGACGCTGCATCTGACCGAGCATGGCCGGCACGAGATCGATGAATCGTTTGCTGGCAACTGGAAATTTGACGGTATCATCGCCCGGATCGAAACCGACGGCATGGCGGGGATCATTGCGGCGATGGATGTGCCCACAGTGGATGTCAGCGCGGCCCGACTGGTGCCTGGTATTCCGTGGGTCGAGACAGACGACGAGGCCATCTGCAGGCTGGCGCTGCAGCATCTGCGCGATTGCGGCCTGCAGAACTTCGCCTTTTTCGGCGATCCCTATTACAATTGGTCGATCTGGCGGCAGCAGGCGTTTGAACGCATGGTTGGACCTTCCGATAGCGCCGGTGCCCGTATCTTCAACCTGCCAGCCCGCCAGGAGCCGCAGGTGCGCTGGTGGACGCAGCGCGAGGCCATCCGGGCCTGGCTGGACAGCCTGCCCAAGCCGGTCGGGGTTTTCGCATGCTACGATGGCTGCGGCCAACAGCTGCTTGAAATCTGCCGCTACTACGAGATCAAAGTGCCAGACGACGTCGCCATTGTCGGCGTGGACAATGACGAACTGCTCTGCGAGATCACCACGCCAAGCATGTCCAGCATCGCCCCAAACGCCTTTGGCGCAGGCGCCTGTGCTGCCGAAATTCTCGACCGCATGTTGCATGGAGAGGCGCTGTCGGACGCCAAGCATGCCATTGCGCCACTTGGCGTGCGCAAGCGCGTGTCCACCGATGTGCTGGCCGTCGAGGACCGCCATGTCGCCGAAGCCATCGCGTTCATTCGCGGCAATGCCCACAGAAACATCGGGGTCGAGGACCTGCTTGGCGCGGTGCCACTGTCCCGCCGAGTGCTGCAGGCCCGCTTTCGCAAGGCACTCAACCGCACGCCGCACCAGGAAATCGCGCGGGTCAGGACCGATGCCGTGCGCGATCTGTTGCTGGAAACGGACATGTCGCTGTCCCAGATCAGCGACGCTGTCGGCATCAAGCATCCCGAATATCTCAGCGTCTTTTTCAAGAAGGAGACGGGCACAACCCCGCGCGAGTATCGCGACCGGGTGAGAGCACGGTCGTTCCCGAAAGCGGCGGACTGACCGCCGACTGCTCCTGAGCGTGCGAAATATCTCAGAAGTCTCGCGCGAATGCTCATGGCCATGCCGGGAGGGCGGGGCATACTTGCCCCAACCACAGGAGGAAGACATGGAAAAGGTGCGCGTCGGGCTGATTGGTCTGGGTTTCGGAGCGGAGTTCATCCCAATCTACCAGGCCCACAGGCAGGCCGAAGTCGTCGCCATCTGCCAGCGGTCGCAGACCAAGCTCGACGACATCGGCGACAGGTTCGGCATCGCGGCGCGCTACACCAATTTCCATGATGTGCTGGCCGATCCCAACGTCGACCTAGTCCATATCAACAGCCCCATCCCCGATCACGCGCCACAGACGATTGCCGCACTCAAGGCAGGCAAGCATGTCATCTGCACGGTGCCGATGGCCACCACGCTGGAAGAAGCCGAAGAGATCGTCGCGCTGGTTCGGGAAACCGGTCTCACCTACATGATGGCCGAAACGGTGGTCTACAGCCGGGAATATTTGTTCATCAAGGAGATGCACGACAAGGGCGAATTGGGCCGGATCCAGTATCTGCAGGCGTCACACCCCCAGGATATGGAGGGTTGGCCGGACTACTGGAAAGACATGGTGCCGATGCATTATGCGACCCATGTGGTGAGCCCGCTGATGGCGCTGGTCGACGGCATGGCCGACTATGTCAGCTGCTTTGGTTCGGGCACGGTCAACGACGAGATCGCCCGCCGCTCCGGTTCGAGTTTTGCGGTGGAATCCTGCCACATCAAGGTGCGCAATTCCGACGTCGCCGCCCATGTCTGGCGCTTCCTCTGGGATACGGCGCGCCAGTACCGCGAGAGCATCGACGTCTATGGGTCACTCAAGTCGTTCGAGTGGGAATTGATGACCGGCGAGCAACCGGTGCTGCATACGGCCAAGCGGCCCGAGCCCGAGATTGCAGAGCGTGTCGAGGTGCCCGACTTCGCGCATCGGCTGCCCGAGGAGATCCGCAAGTTCACCCCCGCCATTGTCGATCAGGAC
>JAHJOS010000012.1 GCA_018820005.1 Alphaproteobacteria bacterium
ATAGTGATCCTCGTCCAGAACCTTCTCGGCCAGGACCAGGTCACGCTTGACCTTGCTCTTCTTGCCCCAGGGCAGACCCAGAAGCGTATCGAGATAGTTACGCACCACCGTGGCTTCGGCCGACATCGGGCTCATAGCCTTGAGCTTTTTCAGCTCTGCTTCGGCCTTGAGCTTGGCTTCCTTGCTCAACCGGGTCTTGGCGATGCGCTCCTCGATCTCGGCGATCTCGTTGGTGCCTTCTTCGCCGTCACCCAGTTCCTTCTGGATCGCCTTCATCTGCTCGTTCAGATAGTACTCGCGCTGCGTCTTTTCCATCTGCCGCTTGACGCGGCTGCGGATGCGCTTTTCCACCTGCAATACGCCGATTTCGCCTTCCATCAGGCCAAGAATCTTCTGGAACCGGTCCACCACCGATACGGTGGAGAGCAGGTCTTCCTTCTCGTGAATCTTGATCACCAGATGGCTGGCAATGGTATCGGCCAGCTTGGAGGCGTTCTCGATCTGCCCGACAGCCGCGACGACTTCGGCCGAGATCTTCTTGTTCAGCTTGACGTAGTTTTCGAACTCGCTGACCGCCGAGCGCGACAGCGCTTCGATCTCGGTTGCGTCTTCTTCTGGCTCTGGCAATACCGAGGCTTCCGCCTCGAAATAGTCCACGGTCTGCAGATAGCGGTCGATGGTCGCGCGGTGCAGGCCCTCAACCAATACCTTCACAGTACCATCGGGCAGCTTGAGCAGCTGCAGCACGGTGGCGATCGTACCGGTTTCATAGATCTGGTCGGGCGCAGGATCATCGTCCTGGGCATTCTTTTGCGTCACGACAAGAATGTGCTTGTCGTCGCGCATGACCTCTTCAAGCGCCTTGACCGATTTTTCACGGCCGACGAACAGCGGCACGATCATGCCGGGGAAAACGACGATATCGCGCAGTGGAAGCACTGGGTAAACGCGATCCCGGCTGATTTCGCCGCCTGTGGGATTGACGTCCGTCATCTCGTATCCTTTCCGGGGCGCGCGGAGGAAGGGAGAGGTGCGCGCCCGTAGTAGACAGCTCCAAGCATCAAGGCTGGGCTGATTCCGGTTAATAAATAGGTCCGCCTAGCAGCGCTGCAAGTCAACCGGGCGGGAAAAGTGACGGTTAATGGCCCAGTGCACACAAGATATGCTTTTTGGGCCGGAAACACCGGTGTGCCTTGGCTGCAAGATGGATGTGGCCTTGGCCAAAATCGACCGAATTCCCCCTCTTTCCACACCAGATCGTGTTCGCCGACAGCACCCGCAAGCCATCTGTCCGCGATCGCAGGTGATTCACCTTATAGCGTTCCTCCGCATGATCGGGCGGCCCGCAAGACCAATGACCGCTCTGCTGCGCCAATTGCCGCTTTCAGACGTCATCGGGCTTTGACACACTGAGCGCACCAGCTGACCACGCCGAACAGGACAATCCCATGCCCAAAGCCTCCGTCCCCAACATCGCCCTGTTCGGCATCGCCACCGATGCTGGCGCGTCGTGCCGCGGCTGCGGCATGGGGCCGGAAGCCATGCGTGTCGCCGGCCTGCCCGATACGCTTGCCGCCCTGGGTCTGGCGGTAACCGACCACGGCGATCTCGACCCTGAAACCGCCGCCGCCATGCCCTCTCCGGCAAGCGCCGATGCCCGCCGTGCCGTTGTTCTCGGTCTGGCAGCCCGCAGCCACCAGGCGGCCGTCAGCAGCCTCACCCAGGGCAATTTGCCCATCTTCGTGGGCGGCGATCATAGCCTCTCGATTGGCACGCTGGCGGGCGTCGCCGAGCACTGCCGCAGCATCAACAAACCGCTCTTTGTCCTTTGGGTCGATGCCCATGGCGATTTCAACACACCGGCCAGTTCCGAGACCGGCAATATCCACGGCATGCCGCTGGCCTTGCTCTGCGGCGAGCCGGACTTCGATTCCGCGTTCGATGGTCCCTGGCGCAATGTCGTCGACCCCAGGAACGTGACGGTGTATGGTGCCCGCTCGATCGACCGCCCCGAACGACAGCTGCTTGAACGCCGGGGCGTCGATGTCATCGACATGCGCCGTATCGACGAAATGGGAGTGGTGGCCCTGATGCGAACCGTACTCGCACGCGTCAAGGCAGTCGGCGGCCACCTCCACGTCAGCCTCGACGTCGATGCCGTCGACCCCGCCATCGCCCCCGGCGCCGGCACGCCAGTTGCGGGTGGCCTGACCTTTCGCGAGGCACACCTAACCATGGAAATGATCCATGACAGCGGCACGCTGGGCTCGCTCGATATCGTGGAGCTCAACCCTTATCTCGATCACGCCGGCATGAGCGCCCGCCTGCTGGTAGACTTGGCGGCAAGCCTCTTCGGCCGCCAGATCATGCCGCGCCAGACCGCGCAGGAAGGCATCTCCGAGGCGCCGACGGCCGTCTAGCTGGTCGCGCCGACTCCCATATAATGCGCCCGTGGCCGGATCAGCTGGCCACTGGCCGTCTGTTCGATGCCATGCGCCAACCAGCCGACGCAGCGCGCCAGCGCAAACAGCACCATCGGCGCATCGGCCGGCAGATCAAAGGTCTCCACAATTGCGGCCAGCGCAAAGTCGACATTGGGCGCCTCTCCGGTCAACCCTTC
Organism: Alphaproteobacteria bacterium; assembly: GCA_018820005.1. GTDB lineage: Bacteria > Pseudomonadota > Alphaproteobacteria > Rhizobiales > Devosiaceae > Devosia. Next base: position 2,621 of record JAHJOS010000012.1, read on the forward strand.
GGCCGCCTCCTGGAAGGCCAAGAAACGCGGCGACGGCGTAAAGCAATCCAGCAGCGCCTTCGCGCGGATGTCGCCATCGGGATAGAGCGGATGGCCGATCCCGGGCACATCGCGCCCCTCACCCAGCCACGCCGCCAGCGCCACCCCGGCCCGCGGTGGGTCATGGCCGACATCGTCCACCAGGGCCCACACAATACGCGACGCCAGCCCATGGCGCGGCCCGTTTAGTGTCGCGAGCCCGGCCAGCGCGCCCGCCCACAACGATGCCCCGGTCGAAACAGCCACCCGCGCCGCAAATGTCGAGGCATTGAGTTCATGGTCTGCCAGCAGCACCAGCGTCCGCCGGATGATGTCGCTTGCATCCGGCCGTTGCCAGTGCCGCGCCAGCCGCTCATGTAGCGATATGGCCACGTCCCCGGGGCCACACAGCGCCCCGGCCATTGCCCCCAGCACTGCCCCCGCCTGCAGGCCCAGCGCAGCCGGCCCCAGCACCTGCCCGGCCGGGTCGGCGGCCTTGGCCGCCAGCGCCAGAAAGGCTGCCCGCAATCCGTAACCACCAGATTGCGCATCAGCGTCGCCCGGTCGGCACGGCGCCTGCCACAGCAGCCGCGCCACATCCTCCAACGTGCCCGTTTCCGCCAGCACCGCCGCATCCTCGCCCCGATACAGCAGCCGACCGCGCTGCACAGTGGCGATGCTGGTGCGCAGCACCGGCTCGCCCCAGTTGATCGCCTCGGCCGCAACCGCCTCCTGCTTGCGGCGTCCGGCGGCACGCTGCGCCAACCGCCTGACATCATCGCCGCGATAAAGGCTCTTGCGACTATCCGACGGATCACGCCGCGCCTTGATACGGCCGCGACTGACATTGGCATAGAGCGTCTGCGGCTGCGTCCCCAGCAGCGCCAGCGCGTCGCTTGCACTCAACCAGTCCATGGCCTGACATTGATCCTATCGGTCAAGATTGACGTCAATGTATCTGCGCCTAATCTTTGCGGCAACAACCACAGGAGAATGCAATGAACAGTGGGCTAGAAGACGTCATCGCCGCCCATACGGTGCTGTCCGATGTTGATGGCAAGAATGGGCGCCTGATTGTGCGCGGCACGTCGCTCGATGCCCTGGTCGCCACCAGCCGCTACGAGGATGTGCTGGCGCTGCTGTTTGACGGCTTCTTTCCGCCGCAAGCCGATCTCAGGGCAGCCCTCGGCGCCGCCCGCGTGGCCGTGTTCGAGCATGTCGCCGCTGCCGACCCCGCCCTGGTCGCCCTGCCGCCCGTGGACGGCCTGCGCGCCCTGCTGGCCCGCCTGGGCGATGGCGAGGGCCTGTCGACGGCCCTGCAGCTGATCGCCGGCCCCGCCGTGTTTGCGCCAGCCCTGTTGCGCCTCAAGGCCGGCCAGGCGCCGCTGCCCCCTGATCCCAACCTCAGCCATGCCGCCGATATCCTGCGTATGCTGCATGGCACCCTGCCCAGCCCCCAGCAGACTGCAGCGCTGGATCGCTATCTCGTCACCGTAGCCGACCATGGCCTCAACGCCTCGACCTTCGCCGCCCGCGTCGTTGCCTCGACCAAGGCAGGTTTGACCTCCTCGGTGCTGGCGGCCCTCAGTGCCCTTAAGGGTCCCCTGCATGGTGGCGCCCCCGGTCCCGTGCTCGATATGCTCGACGGCGTCGGCGCCCCCGCCAACGCCCGCGCCTGGCTCGAGGCAGCGCTCGACAATGGCGACCGCCTGATGGGCTTCGGCCACCGCGTCTACCGCGTCCGCGACCCGCGCGCTGATGCCCTCAAGGGCGCCGTGCGCCTTCTGGCGGGATCAGGCGCCATCGATCCCAAACGCCTCGCACTGGCCGAGAGCGTTGAGGCAGCAGCCCTCGCCATCCTGCGCGAACGCAAGCCGGACCGGGCGCTCGACACCAATGTGGAATTTTACACCGCGCTCCTGCTCGAAGCGCTGGGATTTCCGCGCGACGCCTTCACCTGCGTCTTTGCCATGGGCCGAGTCGGCGGCTGGATCGCCCACGCCCGCGAACAGGCCGAGACCGGCCGCCTCATCCGCCCCATGTCGGTCTATGTGGGGCCGCGCCCCCAGGAGGCGGCCTAGGGGGCACAGTTTGTGACATCCCCGATCTGACTCCTCCCCCTTCAGGGGGCGGCCGGGCGCGGGTAACCGGACATCAAATCCGCCCCCCAAAACAAAAACGCCGGACCCAAGGACCCGGCGTTTTCAATTCAATCCAGCAAGACCTTATGCCCCTGCGGGCAGGTCTTCCTTCTTGCGTTCCGAATAGATGTAGAGCGGACGCACGTCCTTGCCGTTCACCACATCGGCCGAG
>JAHJOS010000115.1 GCA_018820005.1 Alphaproteobacteria bacterium
CGAGGTTATTACACCGCAAGGCAATACCTCCTCCTATCCGCCGCACAAGCATGACCAGGACAACCTGCCGCATGAAAGCATGCTGGAGGAGACCTATTTCCACCGGCTCAACCCGCCGCAGGGCTTTGCCATGCAGCGCGTCTATACCGATGACCGGAGCCTTGATGAAGCGCTGGTGATCGAGGATGGCGATGTGACGCTGGTGCCCAGGGGCTATCACCCCGTCGCCACCACCGCCGGCTATGATCTCTACTATCTCAACGTCATGGCAGGACCCAAGCGGGTGTGGAAATTCCACAATGCGCCGGAACACGAATGGCTGCTGAAATAGTCCAAATGAAAAGGCCGCCCAACCGGGCGGCCTTCTTGTCTGGGGTTTCGGATGCCCGGGCTTCAGCGGCCCTGGAACACGCTCTTGTCGGCCATCACACCGGTGATCTCGCTCACCTTGACGGCGCGACCTTCCTGGATCGACTTGAGCGCCGCATCGGCCAGAGCCAGGGCGATCAGGCCGTCCAGCCCGCTCGGCGAAGCCGGAGACTTTGATTCAACCGCATCAATGAAGGCACTGATTTCCAAGGCATAGGCCTCGGTGTAGCGGGTCATGAAGAAGTCATGCAGCGGCGGGCGGGTGTAGCCGCTGGCATTGGCAACTTCGATCGACACGGGGCGCTGGTTCTCGGCGGAAACGGCACCCTTGGAGCCGTGCACCTCGATGCGCTGGTCATAGCCATAGGTGGCGCGGCGCGAATTGGAAATCGTGGCATGCTTGCCCGAGGCCGTCGCCAACATCACCGAGACGCTGTCGTGGTCGCCGGCTTCGCCGATGGCCTTGTCGACCAGCACGGAGGCCTGGGCCGAGACTGTCTCGATCTCTTCGCCGAGCAGGAAGCGGGCCAGGTCGAAATCATGGATGGTCATGTCGCGCAGGATGCCGCCCGAGCGCTTGATATAGTCCACCGGCGGCGCGCCAGGGTCGCGGGAGATGATGGTGACCATTTCCACGTCACCGATCTCGCCCTTGGCGATCACATCATGGACGGCCATGAAGTGCGGATCAAAACGCCGGTTGAAGCCAACCATCAGCGTGCCGCCTTCGGCATCGACCACCTTGAGGCAGGCCTTGACGCGCTCGACATTGAGGTCGATCGGCTTCTCGCAGAAGATGGCCTTGCCGGCCTTGGTGAACTGCTCGATCAGGTCGGCATGGGTATCGGTGGGGGTGCAGATCACCACCGCATCGATGTCCTTGGCCGCCAGGATGTCGGCGATGGAGCGCACTTCGCAGCTATACTGGCCGGCCAGATCGGTGGCGGCCTTCTCGAAGGCGTCGGCCACAGCCACGAGCTTGGCCTTGGGATTGGACGACACGGCCTTGGCATGCACCTTGCCAATGCGGCCAGCGCCGAGCAGGCCGAAACGAACGGTCATTTGGTAGTCTCCGATGTCAGCGCATCATGCGCGGGTCAGTCTGGTTCATCCCACGCCACGGCAGCAGCCGCAAATATAGCCGCTTGCAGTGGCGAAAATCAGGTCAAGAACTCCAGCGGATTGCCGGGCTTCGAACCGGGCAATTGACACAATGGTTCCGTTGCGAAGTCAATACGGAATGTACGTTCCAAACGCTGTGTGACTGGGGCATTGCAGCGCAGCAGCGGGGGCTTAGGCCTCGCGAGCTCGCTCGAGAATACGTTTGCATTCCAGCAGTTCGCGCAGCACGTCCGAGAGCTTGTCGCGCGACTCTCGGTCCAGCGCGGCGCTGCTCGTCATCACGGCTTCTTCAATTTCCGCCTCGTCGCCGGCCGCTTCAGCCTGTTCGATCATTGGCAGGATATCTTCGAGCGGCTTGCCCTCGCCCACGGCGATCACATAGCGGCTGCCCTGATCCTTGAGGATGCGCTGCACGCCCTTGATGGTGAAACCCTGATCATAGAGCAGGTGCCGGATGCCGCGCAGCAGCAGCACGTCGTCGGGACGGTAGTAGCGTCGACCACCGCCGCGCTTGAGCGGCTTGATGGTGCTGAAACGCGTCTCCCAGAAGCGCAGGACATGCTGTGGCAGGTCCAGTTCATCGGCAGCTTCAGATATTGTCCGAAAGGCGTCTGGCGACTTGTCCACGAAGGCTGAGTCTCGCTGGATGGCTTAGTTCCCAGCACCAACCATAGATTTGTTGATCTTGGACTTCAACACGTTGGACGGTTTGAACACAAGAACCTGCCGGGGGCAGGATGGGGACTTCCTCACCCGTCTTGGGGTTGCGGCCGATGCGCTCGTTCTTGGACCGCACCTGGAAAGATCCGAATGATGACAGCTTGACGTTGGCACCGGTGATCAGCGCATCGCCGATCAGTTCAAGGACCCGTTCGACCAGTTCGGCCGACTCGGTTCGTGATAGGCCGACTGATCCGTAGACTGCTTCTGCAAGATCGGCGCGTGTTACCGTTTTCTGCGTCATTCGAAACCCCGTTTTGCCCGAATGGTTGATTCCCGAAGCCCGATACACGGCCCTGATCACAGAATGGATGACCACGGCACCGACGCTTTTGCGTTGTGTCAAACTACAGGGATAATTCCTTTCAGCCAGCGCTCGTCACATCGCACAAACGTCTCGTGCGACCTATCAAACGCCGCATCCTCCGCCCATTGATTGACACTAACGCCTTGAAACGCCTCAGGTCAATCGTGGGGTCGAAGGTTACCAGCGAATGAGGGACGCGCCCCAGGTGAAGCCGCCGCCCATGGCTTCAAGCATGACCAGATCGCCCTGTTTGATGCGCCCGTCGGCCACGGCAACGCTCAGGGCCAGCGGCACGGAGGCTGCCGAGGTATTGGCGTGCAGCTCTACGGTCATGATCACTTTTTCGGGTGGCAGGCCAAGCTTGGCCCCCGCCCCCTCAATGATGCGCTTGTTGGCCTGGTGCGGCACGAACCAGTCGAGATCGGCCACGGTGTAGCCGGTCTTTTTGAGCGTGTCATAGACCACGTCGGTAATCTTGCCGACGGCATGGCGGAACACCTCGGGGCCCTGCATATGCACATGGCCGGTGGTGCCGGTGGTGGACGGGCCACCATCGACATAGAGCTTTTCCCAGTGGTGGCCGTCCGAGCGCAGCGACGACGCCAGAACGCCCTGTTCGGGTGCATCGTCGGCCAGTTCGGTCTTTTCGATCACAACGGCGCCCGCGCCATCGCCGAACAGTACGCAGGTGGTCCGGTCGGTCCAGTCGAGCAGGCGCGAGAAGGTTTCGGCGCCAATCACCAGAGCGCGCGTGGCCAGCCCGTTCTTGATATAGCTGTCGGCCGTGGCGACGGCGTAGACGAAGCCCGAGCAGACCGCCTGGATGTCAAAGGCCATGCCGTGATGCATGCCCAGCTTCATCTGAACCAGCGTTGCCGCTGCCGGAAAGGTATTGTCCGGCGTGGTCGTGGCAACCACGATCAGATCGATATCGTCTGGCGTCACGCCGGCCGCAGCCATGGCGCGCCACGCGGCTTCCACGGCCAGATCGGACGTAAACTGCCCCTCGGCCGCAATGTGCCGTTCCTTGATGCCGACCCGCTGCTGGATCCACTCATCGGAGGTATCGACCATGGTGGCCAGTTCAGCATTGGTGAGAACCCGCTCAGGCAGGTAGCCACCGACACCGCGGATAATGGAACGCGTCTTGGTCACGCCGGTTTCGCCTCGGGTTCTGAGTCAGGAGCGGCAGGTACCGCTTTGATGGGAAAGCGCTTCATGGTTTCGCCGATCTTGTCGATCAGGCGGCTGCGGGCCATTTCATAGCCCAGGCTCAGCGCACTTTTGTAGCCAATTTCGTCGGTACCGCCATGGGATTTGATGACGATGCCATTGAGGCCCATGAACACGCCGCCATTGACGGTGCGCGGGTCCATGCGGCGGCGCAGGGCATTGAGGGCCGACATCGCAAACAGCGCGCCGATACG
>JAHJOS010000013.1 GCA_018820005.1 Alphaproteobacteria bacterium
TTCATTTCTGATTCCTCAGTTCGGAATGCGCGTTTCGAGATCGGCCAGAAAGGCCTCGATGCGGCGGGCGTTGGCGCCTCGGTCGATCTGGCCGAGGCGGGACCGCGAGCGCATGTCGACGCGGGCGCCATTGTCGGTCCCGGCAATCCGCACGGCGACCTCGTCCTCGAAGCCGAACAGGCGGCTTCTTGCAATTGCCTCGATCTGGCTTTCCGCGGGGTCGGCGGAAAGCACTTCCCATCCGCGATCCTCGATGAGAGCCAGCGCCGCGGCGAAGGCCCCTTCAAACGTGAGCGGTAGGTCGACCGGCTGCACCTCGGGGTAAGCGGCACGCTGAAGCCCGGCGTTGGCCGCCGGGTAGTCCGTCGGCGTGACCGTGAACCAGAACACCGGCGGATCTTCGATGTCGGTTGATATGTCGTTGATTGGCGGTGTCGTGCGGGCTGCAAGCTCGAAGGCGCCGCCGAGGCCGGCGACGGGTAGCGATAGAACAAGCCCAAGCAGAATTGCCGCGAATCCGCCCTGCCTTCGACGCAACCAGACCGCCAGCCCCGCGAGCGCGACCAAGACGCCGGCTCCCGCCGCCCAGGCTGCCCAGCCCGCCAGGTCATAGGCCCGCGGCCAGGGCCAGCCACTCGCCCGGAATCCCCAGACCGAGGTAGCAAGAAGCGCAATGGAAGCGAGCCCGAGAAGAACGGCAAAGAGGCCGAGGCGGCGAGTCAGGGTGTCAGTCATGCGAGCGCTCCGGATCGGGTGCGGGATTGAGACGCGGATGGGTTTCCTCCATCCCGAGGATAAGCCAGAGCCCTGACACCGCCATGGCAGTTCCGGCCAGCCAGAACCCGGCTTCGAGCATTCCGGACGCATCGGCGATCAGACCCATGGCCAGTGCACCGATTGCGTAGCCGAGATCGCGCCAGAACCGGTAGACGCCAAGCGCCGAGCCGCGCCAGGACGGGTGCGCTATGTCGCCCATGGCGGCGATGAGCGTGGGGTAAAGCAGCGCCATGCCGACGCCGGTGACAGCGGCAGCGACAGCCCACCCGGTCACACCAGCGAGGAACGGGAAGGTCAGGACGCCGGCAGCGCAGAGAAAGAAACCGGCGACGGTGGGCCATTTCCGGCCGAAGACGTCCGACAGGGGGCCGGTCCAGAGCTGGCTGCCGCCCCAGACGAACCCGTAGATGCCGGTAACCCAGCCGATCTCGATGAGGCTGGCGCCCTTCGCGACCATGAAGACCGGCACCAGCGCCCACATCAGCGCGTCGACGAACTTCTCGACGCTGCCCGCCTGCGCCAGCGCCATGAAGGTGCGGTTGCGCCAGGTGACGAGGGCGAAGATCTGTCCCGCCGTCGGGCTCTCGGGCCCCTCGACATAGCGCGGGCGCGGCCCGGTCGCGGCGCCCGCCTTGTGCCGTGCGGCCTCGGCCCGGGCGTAGGGTAGCGTCTCGGTGAAGGCCAGCGCCCCTGAAGCGAGCGCCAGAAGGATCACGACAAGCCCGAAGACGAAAAGGCTGATCCGCGGATCGAAGTAGCTGGCGAGATAGCCGGTCACCAGGCCTGCCAGCGCCACGCCGCCATAGCCTGCGAATTCGTTGAAGCCGGTGGCCAGCCCGCGCTCGGACCCCTTGACGATGTCCATCTTCGCCGTGACGGTCATCGACCAGCAGAAGCCTTGGTTGACGCCCAGGAGGACGTTCGCCGCCACGATCCAGCCCCAGGACGGCGCCCAGAGGATCATGAATGGGATCGGCAGGGCCGCCAGCCAGACCCAGATCAGAACCTTACGCCGTCCGACCCGCTCTGACAGGCGGCCAGAGACGAAGTTCATCGCGCCCTTGACGATGCCGAAGGAGACGATGAAGGCGAAGATTGCGGTCATCGAACCCTGAACGACGCCGAACTCTGTCTCGGCCAGCGCCGGGATCACAGTTCGTTGCAGGCCGATGGTGAGGCCCACGAAGAAGACCTGCAGAAGCTGCTCAAGGAAAGGTCGCAGGTTCTCGCGGATACCGAGGGCGTAGGTCATTCCGGCTCCTTCACCGTGATGCGCGGATCGAGCGCATGGCCGCTCGCCGGTCCTCGGAGAGGTTGGATCAGCATCCGGTCAAGCCAGAGGTCGCGGGTCGTGCGAAACTGCTCGATGCCGATCTCCATCCCCTGATGGCCCTTGGCAGGCTGGGCGATGTAGGTGCCAAGCAGCCGGTCCCACCAGGGCAGATTGAAACCGTAGTTCGAGTTGGTCTCTCGCGGATCGATGGAGTGGTGGACGCGGTGCATGTCAGGCGTGACGACGAACAGCCGAAGCACGCGGTCCACCGGGCGCGGCAGGTCGATGTTGGCGTGGTTGAACAGTGCGGTGGCGTTCAGGATCACCTCAAACAGCAGCACCGCCACGGCCGGCGGGCCAA
>JAHJOS010000116.1 GCA_018820005.1 Alphaproteobacteria bacterium
CACACCTTCTTGTACTGCGGCAGGCTGTCGGTCAGCGGCTTGTTGCGCACACGGCCGGTGAACCCGGCCACGCAGGTGGCGCCAAAATGGTGAGCATTGTCGATGCAGTCCTTCCAGCCCTGCAGGGTCTGGCGGTCCATTTCCTGGTCTTCCAGCGGATTGCCGAACATGCCGATCGTGTTGATCTCGATGTCACGGTCGCCGATCGCCGCCAGCGAGCGCTTGCCCAGCTCGGCAAGGTCCTGGCCATGCGTGCTCTGCCAGAAGAAGGGCTCAAAGCTCTCAAAGCCCAGATCGGCTATGGCGGCGATATTCTCCGGCGCCTTGCCTTCTGTGGCCTGGATCATGGTGCCGATACGGATCGATTTTGCAGGATTGCTCACAACAGTAACTTTCTAGGCTTCAATGAGAACGCGCTGATGGGTCTTGCCGCTTTCGATGGCAGCAAACACCATCGCCAGGCTTTTGATATTGTCGCTGCCCACCGTTTCGGGTGCGCGCCCACCGACAATGGCGTCGAGGAAATCGGCTAGCACGCTGGCATGGCCATGGGTCTGGTCGATATCGGCCGGCTCGGGTACGTCGATGGGCTTGAGGTCGCGGAAGAAACCGCTGTCGCCGGCCACGCCATTGGCAACAAACTCATCGCCGCCATCCCAGGTCAGCGTGCCCTTGGTGCCCACGATGCGCCAGGCCGCTTCCCAGCTGGTATTGGCGCCCTCGGCGCACCAGCTGCCGCGATAGTTGAACACCACGCCCTGGTCGAATTCGAAGATCGCGTTGGCCGCTGCGCCATGCGCATACCAGGAGCCGCGCGGATTGGTTTCAAGGCAATAGACCGCCTTGGGCGCTACACCGGCCATGAAGCGCGCGGCGTCCAGCGTGTGGATAGCCATATCGAGCAGCAGTACATTTTCCATCTGCTCGCGGAAGCCGCCGAAATGGGCTCCCACGAAGAAATCGCAATGCAGCGCTGTTACTTCGCCCAGCGCCCCGCTCTCGATCAGCCGGCGGATGCGGCGCACCCCGGCGATGAAGCGACGGTTCTGCACCACAGCATGTACACGCCCGGCGGCAGCCGCCTGGGCAATCATCTCGCGGCCGGCAGCCAGCGTTGCCGCCATCGGCTTTTCGCTCAGCACATGGCAACCATGGCGCAGCCCGGTCGCCACCACACCGGCGCGCGCCACTGGCACCACCACGTCAAACAGGATGTCGGGCTTGGTCTGGCCTAGCACGGCATCCAGGTCCGTGCCGATCACCGCAGTGCTCAGCCCGAATTCAGCGGCACGCGCTTCCGCCGTGGCGCGGTCCAGATCGACCAGTCCAACAATTTCGACGCGCCCCTTGAGCAGCGGATGCTCGGCAATCGCCGACAGCCACCCTTTGGACATAGCGCCACAACCCGCGAGAACGGCCTTGAATACCAAAATGCAACCCTCCCTGGGACCATGCGCGCCCGCCCATCTTATGCGTGGGCGTCATTGCGGGCATGTCCCGTAAACGTTTACGACGATACTTTTAGGATCAGGAACCTGTCAATAGGACTTCGTAAACGTTTCGGAGAAAAATCATACTTATGTCCGTGATGGAGTGCAATGCTTGCCAAGCGCCTCCGCCCGGTACAATGCATAATCAAGGCCTGCAGCAGACAGGCGGTTCAGGGGGACCAGCGACATGAAGGGCATTCGGCGCCTCGCGCAGCAGCTCGATATTTCCATCGGCACCGTCTCGCGCGCCCTCAATGGCAAGCCCGATGTCAACGAACAGACCCGCGCCCGCGTGCTAGAGGCCGCTGCGGCGATGGGCTATGTGCCCAATCAGGCCGGGCGCAGCCTGCGCGAGGGCAGTACCAAGGCCATCGGCTTCACCATTGAATCGGGCGCCGACACCGCGGGCAATGGCGACAACTTCTTTCTCGGCGTCATTGACGGCGTGCAGACCGCGTTCAGCCGCCACAATCTCGATCTGGTGGTACTGCCCTGCTCCACCGAAGAGGACCCCAGCCAATATCTGCGCCGCATGGTGGCCCGCGGCATGGTCGATGGCATGATCATCTCGGCCACCCATCGCCGCGATGCGCGCATCGAACTGCTGGCCAATGCCCGACTGCCCTTTGTTGCGCTGGGCCGCTCGGGCACGCCGGGGCCGCATCCCTGGATCGATCTCGATTTCGAGGGCGTGGTCAATCTGGGCATAGATCGTCTGGTCGCCAAGGGCCATCGGCGCATTGCCGTGGGCCTGCCCAGCAATGACATCAACCTCGGCTTTGTGTTCTTCGACGGCTACAAGGCTGCCCTCGCCCGCCACGGCATTCCCTATGATCCCACCCTGGTGATCCGCGCCGGCTCGTCCGAACAGGGCGGCTACCAGATCGCCCATGAACTGCTCATGCTGCCCGAGCGCCCTACCGCCGTCATCCTGATCTATGAGATGATGGCCATTGGCCTATACCGCCGGCTCAACGAGGCCGGCGTGCGCCCCGGCCGCGACATAGCTGTCATCGGCTTCCGCGAGGGACCGCAGTCGCGCTTCCTTTCGCCGCCGCTGACCTGCTTCCGCCTGTCTCTGCGCGATCTGGGCGTGGCGCTGGGGGAATCCCTGCTCGCCTCCATGCCCGCCTATGCCGACATCTACCCCCAGGGTCTGGTGCGTCGCATCTGGCCGCTGCAACTGGTGCCCGGCGAAAGCGACGATTTCACCATCCCGCGCTGAGCGCTGGGCTGCCTACCAGCCCATCCGGTCCTTGAGCGCATACCACCACGAGCCCAGCGTCGAATACTGCGCGCGGAACATCCGCCCGCCCGGAAACGGGATCCAGGGCAGGCTGGCGAAGGTGTCAAACCGCGTCAGATCTCCGCGCACCGCTTCGCCCAGGATGCGCCCGAACAGATGCGAGCCGGTGATGCCGTGCCCGCTATAGCCATGCGCAAAATAGACTTTCTCGCCTAGCCGCCCCAGCTGCGGCACGCGCGAGAAAGACAGCGCAAAATTGCCGCTCCAAGCATAGTCTATTCCCACATCCTTGAGCTGGGGAAACACCTTGTCCATATTGGGCCGCAGCTTGGCCACCACGTCGGCCGGGTCGGTTCCGCCATAGACCACCCCGCCGCCAAAGATCAGCCGGTGATCGGCACTGAGCCGGAAATAGTCGAGGATATAGCGCACATCCTCCACGCACATGCCACTCGGCAACAGCGCCTCGGCCCGTTCCTTGCCCAGCGGCGCGGTCGCCATCATCTGCGTCGACACCGGCATCACCCGCGCCGTCAGTTCGGGCACCACATTGCCAAGATAGGCATTGCCACACACCAGCACCGCCTGCGCCATCACCCGGCCCTGCGCCGTGATTACCGTGGCGCCTGTCGAATCCTGTTCCACCTTGGTCACCGGCGAGCGTTCGTAGATTACGCCGCCAAGCCCTTCGAGAGCCTTGGCCTCGCCCAGCGCCAGGTTGAGCGGGTGCATATGCCCGCCCGAATGGTCGATCATCCCGCCCACATAGGCCGTGCTGCCGATATGGCGGCGGATGCCCTCCTGATCGAGAATTTCGTGCTCATCCATGCCGTGCCGGCGCCACAGCGCCTGCTTGTCCTCCAGCCCGCGCATGTGCTGAGCCGTATAGGCAGCATAGATATTGCCGCGCTTGAGATCGCAGTCGATGCCATAGCGTTCGACCCAGTCGTAGATGATGCCCGCGCCTTCCTGCACCAACCCGCCCACGAAATTGGCCGTGCCCGCGCCATAACGCCGCTCGATGGTTTCAAGGCTCGCATTGAGCCCGTTCACCACCTGGCCGCCGTTACGGCCCGAGGCGCCCCAACCAACTTCTGCCCCCTCCACGACCACCACCTTGAATCCCTTTTCGGCCAGGTGCAGCGCGGCCGACAGGCCCGAATAGCCCGCCCCCACCACGCAGATGTCGGCCGTGACGTCACCCATCAAAGGCACGGGGCTGCGCTCAATGGCACGCGACGCGGCGTAGTAGCTGGGCGGATAGCGGCCGTCGGCGACAGTCTTGGCGGGGGTCATCACACCACCTCCAGATAGGCGCTGAACTCCAGGTCGCTGACCTGCGAGGCGAAACCCGCGATTTCCTGCCGCTTGCAGCTGACAAACATCGACTGCAGAGTCTGATCGAAAATACGCGGGATCATGTCGCCGTCTTCGAACGCATTGACCGCGGAGGCCCAGTCTGCCGGCAGCTTGGGCAGGCGCTCGGAATAAGCCCGCCCGGCAAAGGGTTTTGGCGGCTTCTTGCTGTCCTCGATTCCCGCCAATGCTGCGCCCAGGATACCGGCCAGCACAAGATAGGGATTGGCATCGGCCCCTGCCACGCGGTGCTCGATGCGCCGCGCCTTGGGATTGCCGCCGGGAATGCGCACCGCCGTCGTGCGGTTCTCATAGCCCCAGGAAATCGCGCTGGGCGCATGGGTATCGGGCCGCAGCCGGCGATAGGAATTGAAGTGCGGCGCAAACAGCAGTGTCGATTCCGCCATGCCCGCCAGCAGCCCTCCCACGGCATGCAGCATCACATCCGAGCCGGTCTCGGTGCCGTCGTCGAACACATTATTGCCCGCCACGTCGTTGAGGCTGAAATGCACATGAAAGCCATTGCCCGAGCGCGCGCCATAGGGCTTGGCCATGAAAGTGGCCACCAGCTTGTGTTTGCGCGCCACGCCCTTGACGATGCGCTTGAACAGCACGGCATCGTCCGCCGCCTTGAGCGCATCATTGGTGTGCAGCAGGTTGATCTCGAACTGGCCCACGCCGTTTTCGGCCACAGCCGTATCGGCCGGCACATTCTGCTGCTCGCACTGCAGATAGACATCGCGGAAGAACTCGCCGAAATCTTCGAGCTCGTCGAACGACAGGATGGCGTCCGAATCCAGCCGCTTGCCCGTATAGGGCGAGATTGGCGGCATCGCCGAATCCGCTTCGGGGTCCACCAGGTAAAACTCCAGTTCCGTCGCCACCACCGGCGTCAGACCATGCTCGGCATAGCGCCGCGTGACATGCGCCAGCGCCTGGCGGGGATCCCCCAGAAACGGTGTGCGCGCATCCTGGAACAGCCAAAGCGGGATCATGGCGCTCGGCCGCGTCGTCCAGTTTATCGGCAGCGCCCCGCGCCCCGTGGGGCTGCAGATACCATCCGTGTCACCGCTGGAGAAGACCATCGGATTGCCCACGATGTCCTCGCCCCACACATCCACGCCCACGATCGACAGCGGCATGCGGATGCCATTGTCGGCAATGCGCCGGGCCTGGTCGATGGGGATGCGCTTGCCGCGCATGATGCCGTTGAGGTCGCACACGGCCGTGTGCAGCACTTCGATCTGGGGGTTCTGAGCCAGCCAGGTCACGATATCGGCGTTGCCGGTGAAATTGGTGCTCATGCCTGTCCGCCGTCTTTTTTGTGTGTCATAGCCAATACACTAGCAGGTGATCGCCCCGTTAGGGAGACCGCCAGGCAAACGCGCGCAAAAGGCAGGCAGCCCAAATGGATTACCCCCGTCCGGTCATCGGTGTCGTGGCCTGCGCCCGCCTGGTTGAGGGCGAATCAGCGCAGACCGTCAAGCTTCGCTATCTTGAGGGTGTCAGCCGCTATGCCGTCGCCGCGCCGGTGATCCTGCCGTCCTTTCAGGATCCGGCCAATGCCGCCGCCATCGTCGCCCGGCTCGACGCCATTCTGCTTACCGGCAGCAGCTCCAATATCGACCCCGCCCGCTATGCCACCGGCGCGCCCGCCATGGCACCCACCGACGCGGGCCGCGATGGTTTCAGCACTGCGCTGATTCACGCCGCTGTCGATGCCGGCAAGCCCGTTTTCGGCATCTGCCGCGGGCTTCAGGAGATCAACGTTGCCTTTGGCGGCACCTTGCGCGACATGCGCGGCACGTCAGCCGCCACGACGCACCATGCCCCCGAAGATGTCGATCTCGCCGCCATGTTCGGCCATGCCCACGACATCGCCGCCATTCCCGGCAGCCTGCTCGATCGCTATGCCGGCGCCGCCAGCCTTTGCGTGAACAGCGTGCATTTCCAGACCATCGACAGGCTGGGCCAGGGGCTCATTGCCAATGCCACCGCCGCCGATGGCGTGATCGAGGCCATCTCGGCCAGCCACACCGCCGCCCCGGTCTTTGCTGTACAGTGGCATCCGGAGTGGCAGCCCGACGAGCGCCCGCATGACCTGGCGTTCTGGACCTTCCTGGGCCAGGCAGCCCGCTCAGGCTATATCGCCGCCCCTGGATCGGAGCGGCAGGCATAGTATCCGGCGCAGCGCCATTGACCCCGGGAGCCAAAGACGCCAGCGAGCAGCTCAGGCGATCTCGATAACAGCCTTGATCAGGCCGCTCTTCTGCGTCGCCCAGCGCGGCAGATCGGTGACGGCGCCAGGCAGTGTTGTGCGGTGAGTGATCAGCTTGTCGATCGGCACCTGTCCGTCTCGAATGGCCGCAATCACCCGCTCGAAGTCCACGGACGTGGCGTTGCGGCTGCCAAAAATCGACATCTCCTTGCGGTGGAAGTCACTGTCCACAAAGGTGATATCGCCCTTGACCACGCTCACCAGCACATAGCGCCCGCCATGGGCGACGAAGTCGAAGCCCTTTTCGATCGAGCCCTGGTTGCCCGTGGCGTCGAACACCACGTCAAAGCCTTCGCCATCGGTCGCTGCCGCTACCTGCGCATCCACGCTGTCATCGGCGGTGATCGTGCCGGCAATACCAAACAGGTTCCGCGCGGCCGCCAACCGCTCCTGGTCGCGGTCCATCACCGTCACCTTGGCGCCCGAAAGGGTGGCGAACAGTACCGCGCCAAAGCCAATCGGGCCTGCGCCGATCACCAGTACCCGGTCGGAACTATCCAGGCTCGCCCGGCGCACTGCATGGGCGCCAATGGCCAGGAACTCCACCGTCGCGCAGGCGTCAGCCGAGAGGCCTTCTGCTCGCACCAGATTCTGTGGCGGCAGCGAGATTAACTCGGCCATTCCGCCATCGCGATGCACGCCCAGGACCGAAATCTTGGTGCAGCAATTGGGCTTGCCGCGACGGCAGGCAATGCAGGTTCCGCACGACAGATAGGGGTTCACGACCACCACTTCGCCGGCCTTGAAGTCGCTCTCGCCCGGCTCCACCACTTCCACGGCCAGTTCATGGCCCATCACGCGCGGATAGGCCAGGAAAGGGTGCTTGCCCTCGTAAATATGGTAGTCGGTGCCGCAGATGCCCACACGCCTTGGCCGCACCAGCACTTCGCCGGGAGCCCGCTCCGCCCTGGGGCGCTCGATCACGCTCAATACGCCGGGTTCTGAACAGATCAATGCGTTCATCGCAGTCATGGTCACGTGTCCTGATTGTGGGATTGGCCCAGCCTGAGGCTGCCCGTGTCGGACACAAAGCGTCTGGACAATGTCGCGTCAAATTGTTTTTTATCGATAAGTGAAAACAGGAGCAGCCTGTCGGTGAAGAGCGACACAGTATTCAAGCAGGCCTTCAACCAGACCCTCGATCTGCTCAGCGCTGCCGGCACTGGCGCAGCCCTGCCCTCGGAAAACGCGCTCAGTGCCGACCTCGGCGTCAGCCGCACCACCGTGCGCAAGGTACTGTTCCAATTGGCAAAACGCGGCTATATCGCCGGCCAGGGCCGCAATCGTGTTGTCGCCAGCGCCGTACCCGACGGCGCCCATTTCCCCCACACCGAAACCATCGCGACCGCCCAGCAGGTCGAGGTGCATTTCATGGAATGGATGCTGCGCGGGCAGGCCCAGCCTGGCACCCAGATCAACGAGCTTGAACTGGCCCGAGTCTTTGGCGTCGGCACAACCGGCATAAGGGAATTTCTCAATCGTTTCAGGCGCTTCGGACTAATCGTCAAACGGCCCAATGCCGGCTGGGTCTTCATGGGCTTCACCCGTGAATTCGCCATGGAACTGTTCGAGATCCGCGAAATGTTTGAACTGCGCTCGGCGCGCGCGCTGGCGCAATTGCCCGACAATGCCGCCATCTGGCACCGGCTGCGGACCATCGAGCAGCAGCATCGCGACCTGCTGAACGAGATCGATGCGCGCTACCAGGATTTCTCCGATCTCGATAACCGCTTCCACCGCCTCATCAATTCGGCCGCGCCGAACCGTTTCATCGATGATTTCTACGACATCATCACCTTGATTTTCCACTATCATTACCAGTGGAACAAGCGCGACGAACGGGCCCGCAATGCAGTGGCCATTCATGAGCACCTTGAGTACATCCAGGCACTGCTCAGCCGCGATCTCGAGCGCGTCCAGGCCGCCTGCAGCCTGCATCTGGCATCCGCCCGCGCCACCATGCTTGCCGCGTTCGACGCCGCCTGATGGCACCGTGCATGCAGGTCTTTTGCCTGCTGTTTGCCCGTCGTTTGCCTGCACTTTGCATGCTTGCACACGACTCGTCATCATGCGTGGTTTGTGTAAAATGCTCCTTGACGGAACTTAATATAGAATGTCTGATCCATCACAGGCAAAAACAGATCAGACATTCCTGATCTGTTTACTCTGCATAAAAAACATTTTGCAGGTTGCTTGAGACGTGCATAAATTACTCGCGCGCTGACGGGCCAACGATGCCTGCACTCCGCGCACCTAGGGAGAGAGAAACATGAACTTCGGCAAGTTGAATCGCCGCGCCATGATGGGGCTGTCCGCAGTCGCCCTGGCCGCCGGCATGCTCGGCGTGGCACCGTCCTCGGCACAGGACGTGACCATTCCAATCATCGTCAAGGACACGACGTCCTTTTACTGGCAGATCGTCCTGGCTGGCGCCCGCGCTGCCGGCAAGGATCTGGGTGTGAACGTTCCCGAACTGGGCGCCCAGGCCGAAACCGACATCAACGGCCAGATCTCGATCCTCGAGAACGCCGTCGCCGGCAACCCGGCTGCCGTCGTGATCGCGCCAACCGAAAAGTCCGCCCTGGGCGCGCCGATCACCGAAGCAGCCAAGTCCGTTCCGATCATCGGCATCGACTCCTCGGCTGACTCGACCGCCTTCACCTCGTTCCTGACCACCGACAACGTCCAGGGCGGCCGCATTGCAGCCCAGGGCCTGGTTGCCGCCGTCAAGGCCACCACCGGCAAGGAAGAAGGCGAAGTCGCGCTGATCACTTCGGTGCCGAACGCCGGCTCGCTCGAAGAGCGCAAGCAGGGCTTTATCGAAGAGCTCGCCAAGTACCCCGGCATCAAGCTCGTCGCCGACAAATATGCCGATGGTCAGGCCGCAACGGGCCTCAACATCACCACCGACCTGCTGACCGCCAATCCGAACCTGGTCGGCATCTTCGCTTCCAACCTGATCATGGCCCAGGGCGCTGGTCAGGCGCTGGCTGAAAATGGCGTGGCCGACAAGGTCTCGCTGATCGGCTTTGACAGCGATGAAAAGCTCGTGGGCTTCCTCAAGGACGGCACCATTGACGGTCTCGTCGTTCAGGACCCCTACCGCATGGGCTATGACGGCATCAAGACGGCCCTCGCCGCCTCCAAGGGCGAAAAGGTCGAGGCTTTCGTCGATACCGGCGCGAACCTGATCACCACCGCCAATATGGAAGAGGCCCGCAGCCAG